>JAGLWB010000162.1 GCA_023133655.1 Bacteroidales bacterium | reverse complement strand
TTATCATCAATTGATGGTTCTGGCACGAATACGAAAGCTTCACAAACGCCAGGATCAGTATCTTGACTGATATTTTCAGGGCATATGATAGCTGGTAATTCATTATCAATTACTGTAATCTCCATAGTACATGATGTGGAATTACCTGAGACATCAGTTACAGTCCATTCGACAGCCGTTGTTCCAACCTGATAGTCACCTGAAGCATCAGCAGTGCCATTGAAATCATTTGTAATACTTTGAATTTCACAATTATCCCAAACAGTGGGAGAAGGAACTGTTACAAAAGCCTCACATAATCCCGGGTCATTATTAACTGTGATATTATCAGGGCATACAATCGTAGGCGCTTCAGTATCAATAACAGTAACCGTCATAGAACAGGTTGCCGTATTACCACTTAAATCAATGACAGTCCATACAACCGTTGTTGATCCTATTGGGTATACATCACTGGCATTGTTACTGCCAGTATAGCTATTGGTCACCCATTGCACACCGCAGTTATCTGATGTCACAGGAGTAGGAACAATAACATATGCTTCGCAGACTCCCGGATCAGCCCCTTGAACAATATCAAGCGGGCATTCAATTGTTGGCTCTTCTGAATCGATAACGGTGACTGACATTGTGCATGAAGTACTATTACCACTAATGTCTGTAACAGTCCAGGTTACAATCGTCGTTCCTACAGGGTATTCCCCTGAAGCATTAGATGTACCATTGAAACTGTTGGTAACGCTCTGTACACCGCAATTATCATTAGTTGAGGGTGGAGGTACATTAACGTAAGCATTACATACGCCGGCGTCAGCACCTTGAGTGATATCACCCGGGCATACTATAGTTGGATTCTCATTATCAATAACAGTAACTGATTGTGTACAGAAAGCACTGTTCCCACTTCCATCTGTAACTGTCCATGTAACAGTAGTATTTCCTAATGGGAAAGTAGCAGGTGCATCGTTAGATACATCAGCCACACTACAGTTATCATCAGTGACAGGAGTGCCCAGTGCCACATTAGAAGCTGAACATACTCCGTTGTCTGTATTAACAGTTAAATCTACAGGGCAGGTAATCGAAGGATTTTCATTATCTATCACAGTAACGGTCTGGGTGCATTGTGCTGTATTGCCCGATCCATCTGTTACAGTCCATATAACTGAAGTAGCACCTAACTGGAATGTAGCTGGCGCATCGTTTGAAACGTCAGCCACACTACAGTTATCATCGGTTACAGCCCCTCCGAGATTTATATTTGAAGCTGAACACAATCCAGCGTCAGTATTTACAGTAATATTATCCGGGCATGTGATTGTTGGATTTTCATTATCATCCACTGTCACGGTCTGTGTGCATTGTGCCGTATTACCGGCTCCATCAGTCACGGTCCATGTGACAGTAGTATTTCCTAATGGGAACGTAGCAGGCGCATTGTTGGATACATCAGCTACTGTACAGTTGTCATCAGTGACAGGAGTGCCCAGTGCAACATTAGAAGCAGAACAAAGTCC
>JAGLWB010000161.1 GCA_023133655.1 Bacteroidales bacterium | reverse complement strand
GTCCGCCCCATGATGGTTCCCAAACAGGTTCATAAAAGTATGCATTCGCTGGATACAGATCGTCTTCCGGAGAGAAATTCTCTCCCCAATAATTATTTTTTATATCATACCCGCTCAAAATACAGTTATCCATCTTAACCACAAAATCATTTTCGTTATCGTTATAGATTGAATTGTATTCGAATTCATAAGGAAAACTGCTCCCATCACTATAAACCTGAACGGAAATATTGTCCTTGATCCGTTGTGTTTGATCTTCTTCATTCGACTGGCTATTGCCTGTAAGCCTTATTGAACTTCTTTGCAGACATGCCAGTCCGATATCATTACCGTGAACATAATTATTCTCAATGTCCACACGGCTATAATGAGCTTTAATACCATGCGCGTCATCAACAGGAGTGCCTGTAAAATGGACTTCGCAATTACTAACCTCATGAAGAGTTCCAACGGCATTTCCGGAGTAATACAAACTGATCCCATCTCCATCCGAATAGCTTACCGTGGTGCCGGTAATCTGAAAATTCGGATAACCGCTTATCTCGATCACCGATAAACCTGAGCCGTTGATAAAGTCACAGTCCGATATAACTATCTTGCCCACATTCGGATAGACAACCATTCCAGACCTGCAAGCTTTAAGAGGTGTATTGTCAAAATAGGATTGATTAAGAAAAAAGTATTGATTGTTTTCAACTTTATGGAGTTCAACATATGAATCTGTAAAATTACAAGCTGAAAAGATTAGGGTGCTGGCAATCCCTGTCAAAATAACATTCTCAAAAGTAGCAGATGTAAAGGATTCTATCAGTTCGCTGTTCCTGATATCGATCACGAATGAAGCATCTTCAGCGGCACTGAAATGAACATTATTTTCAACAATTAGATTTCCATAGACAATAAGGCTATCATCGGTACCGGAAATTGCCGAAAGTGTGGCATCATTCATAATGTAAAGTGTGGCATCTTCCTCTACAATCAATTTGCCGTCATTTTCGAAAAACAGAGTCGAATGAGAGGGCATTATAATTGTGTTGCCTGAACGTAAATATACTTCTTCAGTAATAGATGCTGTTTCAGGTATGGTCACATCATGGGTAACTTCAAATCCCTGTGCCATAATATTTAAAGCAGGATCTCCAAAAAAATTATACAAATGGGCTGTTCCGGGTGCACCTATTCCAATCATTGTTTCTAATATGAATTCGCCGGTAATAAAAGATTGATCTTGCCAAATGGAATAAGGTATTCTTTCCTGGATAAAGAGTGGAGGGTCCTCTATTACATGCATACCACCATCAAAATGATTTCTTGCAGCACCAAGAAACCCAACAAAACCTTTATCTTCAGAATATGTTGTTAAGGCTTCTGCGAGGCAATCATCATCTACATCATCAAACCATCCTGTTTGACACGCCCTGCTTGTTACATACGGAAACTTACCTGTATTGGATAAATTATTTTCAAGTTCTTCAATACTCAAATTATCCTGCCAGGAATCAGTATATCCATGCCCATCATACATCATAACCGGCGCGCCTAAATTAAGCATATCAATTACAGGTTGAAATATCACGCCTCCCAAAGGATAATAATTTACTATCGTTAAACTTTCCTCAAATAGAAGGTCTTCAATGAATTGATAATAAAGCGGAAAATATTCTTCATTATAACTATTTCCATTGGCATGGGCTACATTGTTTCTCCAATCTTCAAAACTGTATTCCGATTCAAAGTAAATTGATTTTTCTACTATGTTATGTAACTCGGTAAAATCGGGCTCTTCATTATTATCAACACAAAACCTGCCAATACACAAGTCTCCTGAAAGGTCGTAATCTCCGTTTTCCTGTGTAATGCAACTAAAATAATAATCAGAAGGATGTGTTTCACCATACTCATACGAAGAAGGCATACCTGAATTTCCGGCATCCACATCCCCAATCAGCAACACATACCCCAGCTTGCCATCATATGTATGCTGGGCATGGGCGCCCTCGTATATTCGGCGGATACATTGTCTTATGGCTCTTTCTATTTCATATGGAAAATTTTCTGGGTCATAAAAAATGGATATAATATTATCAGCATTTATGATTGCAACATTAAACCCATTATAAGTTGCCCGGTGGTTGGCAATACGCAACACTTCCGAATCGGGATTATCCGGTTGGAAAAAGGGATCGGCACAGATGATAAGGTAATCGGCAACGATGGTACATGCCTCGATGGTGTCGGTGAGTATTTTCCATTGGACCGTTCCGTCAGGATCAACATTATCATTAATCACTGCTGAAACACCAGTAGTTGGGTAATTCAACATAGTGTTTGTAGCAATGTTGTTAAAAATCCCAACATTTGCATTTACCGGTGTTGATGGGTTAACAAAAGAAAGCGTAATCTCATACTCTTCATTTACATGGATTTCTTCTGAAACCGGATTGAACTGTACGGGATAAATAAAAACTTCGGCATATTTTTGGTCACGGAAATAACCGGTGGAATTGATCTCCGCATTGACCAGTGGATAATATAGGTTGGTGTTATAGGCAACTGTATCAAAATAAAATACTTCTTCAAGGTAAACCGTACTGTCGGGGTTTGTTACTTCAACATAATCAGGAGCAGGATAGACGTAATAATTCTGCATAGTAGAACTACTTGTTACATTCACACTCAAAACTACGCTATCACATTCTGGTATAGCGATCAATTGCCTGATGTAAGGCATTTCAGGCTCTCCGGTAACAATAAACCTTCCACCTCCCGGAATGATGATCCGTTGAAATGATGTGCTGTTCACAACTGTATCGGTTTGATACATTCCGCAAACTTCTACAGTAAATTCCACTTGCTGGTTGTCGGATTGAGTAAGATTGATGATTGGTGCTTCGGGATCGGATTTAGTAAAGGGCACCCAATCCTGGGCTAATAACATGCCGCCAAGCAGGAAGCACAAAACTGAAACAATAATTATTTTATTCATTTTTACTAAGTACATGACAAAAATTTACAACACTCTTTAAATTTATCTATATCGTTAGAGAACAGCACATTTGCAAGGAATGTTAAGCCGTACTTAAATAAGCTTTTAGCTTTCCTTCCGTGTTTTTTGATTTTTATAGGGCAAATAGAATCTAAAAAAATTCCGGCTTTATAAGCCCAAACAAAAGCAATTAACACCAAGGAAAAGAGCTTATTAATACGGTCCAAATCTGTCAGATGCGTGTCCTCAATATTAAAACCGCTTGTTTTCAGTGCTTTAAATGCAGATTCTATTTGCCAACGTTCTTTATATAATGACTGAGCCTCATCGGGTTTGTTGAATGAAACAATGATTTGAAGTTCTGGAACACCTTTTCTGTTTTTGACCTTCGATGCCGATAAATAACACGGCTGACCATTGACGTAAACAATACCAGAGAAGAACTCGTACTGATTAATCTTTAGGCGGTTAAATAGCCATGAAGCCTTTACACGATGCCCGTTTCTGGGAATGACGACCCAAAAATTCTCACGAATCCGAATATGGTATCGGATCCGTTTGTAATTCAGGTATGCTAACCACTGATTCCCGACAAACTCTCTGTCAGCCAGCAGGCAATCAATGGTGTCAATACCAAACAAGTCGATGTAACGTTGCAGGAGTTCAATGCGTTCCCTTGTGGAAGAATTGCCAAACTTTGGCATCATCTTAAACAAAACGGGAAAGGCAACGCCCTGGTAAACAACAGCAAGAACCAATACATTGATGTTTGTTGTTCCAAACTTCCAATTTGTCCTATCCAATGCCAGACGATACGGCGGCTTATGAGGCAACAAAGCGAACACAAAACGAGCTATAAGGTTGGTATCCAGAAGATACTCTGACATGAAGCGTTGTATTCTGCGTAAAGAAGAATCAACTTTTACGGCAGTATCGAAACCGACAGCTAATCTCTCAAAGCAAACAGTTTGAACCTTGCAAAGAGCACAGATAAATAAGCCAAAGAACTTTATTCGGGCTAAATTCATTTTATCCCCGAAAATTTGTGATAATGTTGTAAATAAAATTGTATTTTTACTCTCAACCCTGGTGTTCATGTATCTTGATGCCATATGTAGTGATATTTCATCTAAGATACTGAATATCAGGGTGTTATTTCATTTTATTCATATTAGTTATTACCAAGTTATTAACATATATTATTGAATTTCAAGTTGTTGTGTTTTTCTTGTCATGTACTTAGTCATTTTTAATAAAAATTAATTGATAAATACTAATTTATTTGTGGATATAATTATTTTATTAACTATTAAAGAATAGAAATAAATGCCTCCGTTTACTTTTTTTCCGCGGGAATCAGTTCCGTCCCAAACTATATTACCATCATTTATTATTGAAATTATTTTTATTGTTTTTCCCCAAAAATCATTTATGTAAATATATGCTTCTTTTGAATAAACTTCTGACGATATAATTATTTTGGTTTCATTCCTAAATGGATTAGGAAACGTATTTAAAATTGTATTGCTTGAAATGATTTTTTTTTCATTTATATTTACCGGGAAGTTTTCATCAAGTAAATGATAGTATTCTGAAAAAGATTGTGCAGTATCACTACTGTAATAAATGTATAATTCAGTATTTATCCCATCGTACCAAGGGATTTGTTTTACAACGTAAAACGTACCTGCTTCCCTGCCAGCTGTGAAATAAAAATTTTCGAAATAAAAATTACATTCTTCTGAAATATACTTAAGTTCAAAACTTTCTCCATAATTGTTAGAGTAATAGATATGATAGTTTGATGGTAAATGCCATGAAACAAGATAGATTTCACCATTGCCTGAACCTCTTGATATTACAGGGAAATTACCAGATAAATAATATCCGGCAATTGTAGTATCAATTTCAATAGTATCAAAATCACTTCCGAAATTTGTTGAAAAAAGTAAATCTATATTAAATGTTGGCCATGTTGATCCAGTCAGGATGTATAATTCTCCTTCTTGAGTTCCTACTTCAGGAAATCCAAACACTCCAAAATTTACTTCTTCAAAAACTTGTCCGAAATTTACACTTCTGTATAAAATACTTGTTGGATTTTTACAATATTTATATATTTCCCCTTCACAACATCCACTGGTATATCTTTTATCAATACCGACATCTTCAATAAATGTCCAATTGTCGGCATAATCATCACTTATCCATAAAGAATTTACATTATTATAAATTACTCCGTCAGTAGCGTCAGAGACTAATTTCCCGATTGACATTTCACCAGATCCTACATTATAAATATATTTTATTTCTAATAATTCACCATTATTATTTGAATAGAAAATTGCATCGAAATTATTTTGTCCACCCTGGTAATACCAGTTGGATGGAATATATAGCTCACCAGGTTGATTTCCGCGGGTTATCTGGGCTTGCACTGATGGCCCGTAAAGAAAAGCAAGTATAATTAATAGTATCATGTTTTTCATGACATAAAGGTATTAATTAATGAACATTAGTTTATTTAAAGGAGATAAATATTCATCTGTTTTGATTTGGTAAAAATAGAGGCCGCTTTTAACAGTAGCGCCTGATGAATTGCAGCCGTCCCATTGTTGCACCTTATTCCCGTAAACATTATATTGCTTTATCAGCATTCCGCTTATATCATAAATACTTAAAACAGCAGCATTGCAATTGTTTGGCAAATCAAACACTATTGTTGTTTTTTCGGAAAAAGGAGTGGGGTAGGCTGATAGTTTAATATCTGGTTTAATAATAGGGGTTAATGAAGTATATAAAGAATCCAGGTCGTGAAAATAAGTGGTGAATGTTTCCCCGTAATCAGAACTGTAATCAATATAAAGCCAAATATGGTCACCAGCCGGAGCCACTGTTGAACGCAAAACATAAAATGACCCCGGCTCTCTACCTGCTGTATAAGCCACTCTCCAATAATAAACATTAATGTAATCCGATTCGAATTTTTCTGTCCATGTATAGCCGGTATCCACGCTGTGGAATATTTTATAATGATAATCGGGCCACCAGGAAACCAGAAATATTTCTCCCGGTTTTGTTCCTCGACTGATTTGAGGATAATGTCCACTTACTGACCAAAAGGCAACTGCGCTGTCTATTGAGATTTCAATAAAATTTAAGGCATAATCATTACTAATATTAAGGTAAAACCCTACCTCTGGATACGAATAGTTTGCAAGTCCATATACAATACCAGGGTTAACACCAACTTCCAATTTAAATTTAATATCTTCTCTAATATCTTCGAAAGTATTTCCAAAATCAATACTTCGCCAAACTGTACCTTGAACGTTTGCACAACACTTATATATCTCACTTTCTATGCATCCAGTAGTATATTTAGGGGTAGAACCAAAATTTTCAACATTTACCCAATTCTCCCCATAACTATAACTCACCCAAAGCTCATTCCAGCCCCAGTTATACAAAGCACCGGGGGTGGCATCGCCAAGCACTTTGCCAATTTTCATTTCACCGGAAGGCGGGGTTTCAATATTTTCATATTTTAAGGCAATGTGCTCCCCATTGTCGGTAGAGTGAAAAATGGCGTAATGTATCTTTCCATAGTTATCCATATACCAGTCGGTGGAGATGTAGATTTCTCCGGGCTGTGCTCCGCGGGTTATCTGGGCTAGTATTTTGTCATTTGTACCAATAAATAAACACAAAAATGTTACAGCATAAAGTAGCTTACTTTTCATTTTAGTTTAGCTCTGATGACTTGTTATAAATGCAGTTAAATTTCATAATTCCTCATCAAATCTACTACTTTTTTTGCGTGTTGGCTCTAATATACTGCCCATGCTCACGCCATGTAAAGTTTGTAAATACTTTTTGAAGGTTCTCGACACACCCCTTAAAGACACACCTTTATTATATAGTTCCAAAAACCCGAAAAATATCGCATGTAAATCAGAACTTTTTTTAATATTTTTTCAAATTATTTGAAATTCAGGTAGGAATAATTGAAAACAAAACTGCGTAACGAACTGGTATTGTTTGTCTTAAACATAATCTACTCTTTGTATTCATAATCAGCGAAAGCTATGTCAAAATGGTAAGGATATCCGATCCGCCTGAGGCGGAACGATTAACGATCCGCCAAAGGGCGGACAAGTTATTCAAATTTGACTCCAAGGAGTCAGGTCTCGGTAGCAAAAGACATCGAAAAGATATATCAAACCCCGTTAGGGGTGACATGAAAGAAAAACGAAAAGATATCCGATATACGATTAACGATATACGATTTTTGAAGGAAACTTGAAGGTCATAGGAGGATGAAAGTAAAAAATAAATTAAGCCAAAACTATGTATTTATATATCTAAAAATTTTTACTTTTGTGACGCTGTCAAAAAATTTAGATCTTTTTCAACTTAAAACATTCATTATGAAAACTTTATCATTACTATCAAGTCGGATAAGCGCTGTTATCTTAACTGGTTTGTTCTTCATCTCAGGCCTGGCTTTTGCTGACCAGGTTATTTTATCGGAAGGTGGAGATAACACGCTCACCACCAAACAAAACACATATACCGAATTTCGTGTTATCCAACATGTTAGCGATTTCAATTGGATAAATGTAAAAACAGAGCAGGGTGACTTTGTGGAATTGAGGGTAGAAGGGTTTTCGTTTACTTATGATATCGGAAATCCGAAACTGCCTGTGCAGATGAAATTAATTGAGATCCCCGTTGATGCGGTTCCTAGGGTTGAGATTATTGACTATGAGATGCGTGAATACAACCTTTCCGATTTTGGTTTGATGTATCCGGTTATTCCTGCTCAGCCTCCCTATCCCAAAAGTGATGATATACCTCCTCCTTTTGAACTCAATAAAGCAACCTATAACCAGGATGCATTCTGGAAACAAGAGCTGGCTTCTGTTGATGTATTGGGTTATATGAGAGGTGTCAGGGTAGCCAGGTTGAATATTTCACCTTTCGAATACAATCCTGTTTCTCATAAAATCAGGGTTTATGATAATATAGAAGTTGTTATTTATTTTGATGATGCAGCGATTGAAAAAACCAAAGAATTGAAACGAACCGGCTCATCTCCTTATTTTGAAGCTTCCTATAACCTGTTGTTTAATTACAAACCACTTGATTCAAGGGATACGATAACGAAATATCCTGTAAAATACGTCATTGTATCTGACAAGATGTTCCAGGAACAACTTCAACCATTTGTTGAGTGGAAAACAAAAAAAGGATTTACTGTAGTCGAAGGCTATACCGACGACCCACTGGTAGGAAGTACAACTTATTCTATCAAAGCTTATATCCAATCGCTTTATAATGCAGGGACCACCGAGGACCCGGCCCCTTCTTTCGTTCTCTTTGTCGGCGATGTTGCCCAGGTACCTGCCTGGAGTGCCAGCAGCGCTGCATCTGATTTAAATTACTGCGAATTTACCGGTGATTATTTCCCGGAGATCTATTTTGGCCGGTTTTCAGCTCAAAATCCATCTCAACTTCAACCACAAATTGACAAAACCCTTCAATACGAACAATATACGATGCCTGATCCCTCCTACCTTGCAGAAGTAGTGATGGTAGCCGGAATGGATTCAGGTCATGGCCACGACTGGGGCAACGGTCAGATTAATTACGGAACAGAAAATTATTTTAATGAGGCCCATGGGATAACTTCTCATACGTATCTCTATCCTGAGTCGGGAAGCAATTCAGCCAACATCATTCAAAATGTCAGTGATGGAGTCGGCTTCGGTAATTATACGGCTCACTGTGGTCCGAGCGGTTGGGGCAATCCGTCTTTTACAACTTCGGATATACCTGGGTTACAAAATCAGGATAAGTACGGCCTGCTAATTGGCAATTGCTGCTCTTCAAATGCATTTGATTCGCAAGAGTGTTTTGGTGAAGCATTGCTCAGGGCTGAAAATAAAGGTGCAGTAGGTTATATTGGCGGTTCTAACAGCACGATGTGGGATCCTGATTACTATTGGGGGGTAGGAGTTGGCGCCATTACCGAAGATCCACCCGCTTACGAAGAGACGACCCTGGGGGCTTATGATTGTGCTTTTCACGATCATGGAGAGCCTGAGGATGACTGGTATATTACTCAGTATCAGATAATTTATGCCGGAAACCTGGCAGTAACAGAAGGTATTCCTTCCAGCGCCCAGTATTATTGGGACATCTATTGCGTAATGGGTGACCCATCTGTTATGACCTACCTGGGTGTACCAGCTGAAATGATTGCAAATTATGACGCCTTGATGCCTCTTGCCACAACAAGTTTTACTGTTAATGCTGAACCGTATGCATATGTTGCCATTTCAAAAGATGGTGTTTTGTATGGCGCCGCAATAGCTGATGAAACAGGGCTGGCCAACGTAACCCTCGATCCGATTACCGTACCCGGAACAGCTGATGTTGTTGTTACCGGACAAAATTTTTATCCATTTATCGGAACTGTTGCAGTAGCGTCACCAGACGGCCCCTATGTACTTCTCAATGAGTATCAAATTGATGATGCGCTGGGTAATAATAATGGTCAGGCAGATTTCGGTGAAGAGTTGTTGCTTAATATAACACTGGAAAATGTAGGCAACAGCGATGCAACAAATGTTACCGCAGTTCTTACTTCCGACGATGAGAATATCACCATTACAGATAATTGGCAGGGTTGGCCTGATATCGCCAGTGGAAATACCTCTACGGAAGATGGTGCTTTCATCGTTGTTGTAAATGAGTTGATACCTGATCAGCATAAAGTACAGTTCGCTCTTGCTGTTACAGATGGTAATGAAACCTGGAATTCCGTTTTCTCTTTCAATATTTATGCTCCTGTTATTGAAGTTGGGCATCTTTCTATTGATGATTCCTTCGCCGGAAACGGAAACGGTTGTCTCGACCCGGGAGAGATGGCCGATATATATATCACCACTTTAAACACCGGACATTGTGATGCACTCAACTGTATGAGTTACCTGGAAACAAACAACGAAAATGTAATGATTGAAAACCCGGTTTTTGAAATTGGAACACTTAGCCAGGAAGATGCCACACAAGCCGTATTTACAGTAATCGTTGATCCTGCTGCAAGTTTTGGATCTACAGTTGATTTTGCTTATCAGGTAACATCAGAACCCTACCAGGCAGAAAAAACATTTATCGAAAAAATCGGAATTATCATCGAGGACTTTGAAACCGGAAATTTTGAAGCGTTCGACTGGACCTTTGGCGGCGATGCTGACTGGACCATTTCTGAAAATGAAGCTTTTTCAGGTATTTTTTCTGCAAAATCCGGTACAATAAGTGACCAGAACACTACTACCTTGCAAATTTCTTTCGAAGTAGTTAACGATGACAGTATTTCATTTTACCGTAAGGTTTCATCAGAAGCTAATTATGACTATTTGAAATTTTTCATCGATAATAATAAGATGGGCGAATGGGCCGGTGAGCAGGGATGGGCCCGCTATGCTTATCCTGTTGACACCGGCACACACATCTTCACATGGTCATATGAAAAAGATTATTCTGTTGCAAACGGAAGCGATTGTGCCTGGGTTGATTATATTGTCTTCCCATCAACCGAAGTTCCTAACGGACCATTAAGCCTGGAGGTAAATGCCTATCCCGAAGATCTTTGTTATGGTGATGTTGCTTATTTATTCGCTGTTCCAAGTGGTGGAACAGGAAATTATACATATGATTGGTCACCTGCCGAATTTCTGAATGACCCCATCAAATTTAACCCTATTGCCACCATTGAAGAGACAACCGAATTCACGGTTTCTGTCAGTGACGGACAGGATACATTAATGGGTTCCATCATTGTGAATATACGGTACTCCCCGCCTGCACCAACAATTTCTCAATCAGGCGAAGATCTGCTTTCCAGTGCAGTAAGTGGCAATCAATGGTACTTCTGGGGCGATCCTATTCCCGGTGCCACCGGACAGGTCTTCACACCAACCGGATCCGGGGAATATTATGTTACTGAGACTTCTGAATATGGGTGTGAATCTGAACCGTCAAACGTGATTTACTTTATTTATGTATCCGTTGAAAAGATTGATGATGATCCAGAGCTTCGTATCTATCCTAATCCCGTTGCAGAAAAAATGACCATCAGGTTTACATTAAAATCAAATTCAAAAACCAGTATTACTCTATTTAACGCTGTTGGCCATGCTGTTGAGGTAATTAATGACGGATATCAAATGCAGGCAGGCACCTATTCAATGGAAATTGACGTTAAAGCACTCCCATCAGGAGTATATTATTGTAAGTTTGAAACCGATGATCAAACAGTGGTTAAAAAAATAATCATTGCGAAATAATTGAATTTACAGATATTTAACACTATATTTGTTGGTTCGAATCGACTACTACATCAAAAATCATGAATAGGCTGGTCCTTATTATATTTACGTGGATCCTTGTTACCCCTATGGTTTTGGCTTCCGACTGGATCGGAATTAACTCCTCTGATCCGGTTCCTGCTAAAGCTGAATTGATTACTTCAAATGTTGAAAAATCTGTTATCCGCTTTACTGTCGACGGTTTTTTCAAAAACGAAATTGAAACATCCAGAGGACTATCTTTTGTTATTGGCCTTGGAAAGGGAACCCCCATTCTTGAAAAAGGTGCTCCTGATCTTTCTAAACTCACTGCCTCCCTCATCATACCGGATCAGGCTTACATGGAGGTCAAAATTATTTCTTCAGCATTTACTGAATATACAAATATTGAGATAGCCCCATCAAAAGGTAACTTCACCAGAGACATTGACCCTGCTACCGTGCCATTTGAATATGGAAAAGTGTATGAGAGAGATTCCTTTTATCCCGGCACCCTTGCTGAGCTAAGATCACCATATATTTTACGTGATCACCGTGGACAAACAGTGGTTGTTTATCCTTTTCAATACAATCCTGTATCGAAGATATTAAGGGTATATCACAGCATCAAAGTAGAAGTTTATCAGGTGAACAACCAGGGGATAAATGCTTTTTACCGGGATGAAGATCCTGTTTTTATTAACAAGGAATTTAAAAACATTTATACCAGGCATTTTCTCAATGCTACAGATACACGTTATGACCCTGTTGATGATCATGGGAATATGTTAATCATCTGTTATACTGATTTTATGGATGAAATGGAGTCCTTTGTTGACTGGAAGATTAAAACAGGAATGCCAACAGAGATCATAGATGTTGCCACCATTGGGGGCTCTTCAGCTATCAAAACCTATGTTGAAAATTATTATACCGATAACGGCTTAACATTTTTACTGCTGGTTGGTGATGCAAGCCAGGTCCCAACGCGATCATATAACGGTGTTACTGCTTCAGATAATAGTTATGGATATATTACAGGCAATGATTCATATCCCGAACTTTTTGTTGGCCGGTTCTCTGCTGAAATAGCTGACGAGGTTATTACACAGGTACAACGAACGATAAATTATGAATCCGACCCAATAGCCACGTCTGACTGGTTTACCAGATCAATCGGTATTGCTTCAAGCCAGGGACCAGGCGATGATGATGAGATGGATTATGAGCATGTACGTAATATGCAGATCGATCTCTTTGGTTACAGCTACACATATGGTGCTGAGCTTTTTGATGGAAGCCAGGGAGGCAATGATGCACCGGGCAACCCCACGCCTACAATGGTGGGAGACGAAGTTGATGCAGGCGCATCGGTGATCCTGTATACAGGACATGGAAGTTCAACATCCTGGGGCTCATCCGGGTTTTCCAACAATAATGTAAATACCCTCACCAATGCAGGTATGCTACCTTTCATCTGGTCAGTAGCTTGTGTTAATGGCGCTTTTGTTGGAACAACCTGTTTTGCTGAGGCATGGTTAAGAGCAACAAACGATGACGGTGATCCAACCGGTGCCATTGCTGTACTCATGTCAACCGTGGGCCAGTCATGGGATCCACCAATGGAAGGGCAGGATGAAATGGTTGATATTCTGGTGGAAAGCTATTCCGAAAATATCAAGCGCACCTATGGAGGGATATCTATGAATGGGTGCATGCAAATGAACGACACTTATGGAACCAATGGTTCTCATGAAACCGACGCCTGGACATGTTTTGGCGATCCTTCATTGGTTGTCAGAACAGCTTTCCCGCTCGAGATGACTGTGGCACACAACCCCACCCTGATAATAGGAGCCACACAATTTACCGTCAATAGTGATGCTGAAGGAGGATTAGTTGCTCTGTCAAAGGACAATGAGATTCTGGGAACCGGAGTCATAGAAAGTGGTGTGGCTATTGTTGAAATTGAACCTGTTCTTGAGCCGGGACTCCTTTCAATTGTTATTACAGCATATAATTATATTCCATACATTACTGAAATAGATATTATTCCTGCTGATGGCCCTTACATTGTTTTTAACTCGTATGAAATAAATGATTCACTGGCTAATAATAATAATCAACTTGATTATGGAGAGTCTGTGTTATTATCATTAGAAATTAAGAATGTAGGCACAGATGATGCCATTAATGTATCTGTCACCCTTTCATCAAATGATCCTTTCATCACCATCCTCGATGATTATGAAGCATATGATACGGTGGCTTCCGAAGAAGTGAAAGTAATTGACAATGGATTTTCTATTGAGGTAGCCGAAGATGTACCGGATAACCACTTGATATTCTTCAACGTTGAAGCTACCGGTAACAGCCGGGAAGCCTGGTCGAGTAGTTTTTCTGTGCCCGCTCATGCGCCCGTCCTTGAATTTGTAAATTTTGAAATACTCGATCCGGCCGGCAATAACAATGGGAAATTAGATCCCGGTGAAACAGCAGAGATCTTTATTTCAATTGCCAATACGGGTTCTTCTGATGCAATCGACGTAACAGGTGTGCTGTCATCCGATGACGCTTATATAACAATTGAAACTGACACAATAGGGTATGGAATGATGGCTGCCGGAGACACTACTGTTCAAAGTTTTGTTGTTTTTGCTGATCCTACTACACCTCCGGGTTATGAAGTATCATTTGGTCTTGAAATAACAGCTGCATCAACCATCAGTGGCGAAGGATCTTTTTCTGCCATTGTTGGGCAAATTCCTGTGTTGATACTGGATCTGGACGGAAATTACAACTCCGGAATAACAATAAAATCCATTCTTGATAATCTTGGAATGGCTTACGATCATTTCACCGGATTTCCTGAAAACATGAATTTGTATTCATCTGTATTCCTTTGTCTGGGTGTTTATTCCAATAACCACGTATTAACCAATGATGAGGGGCAGTTTTTGGCCAACTACCTGAACAATGGCGGAAATTTGTACATGGAAGGCGCCGATACATGGGCATATAACTCTCCGACTCCCGTACACAGTATGTTCAATATTAACGGTGTTGAGGATGGCAGTGGCAATATGGGCCTATTGAACGGACAATCAGGGACTTTTACTGAAAACATGACTTTTAATTATACGGGTGATAATAATTATATGGATCATATTGATCCCATTTCACCTGCCTTTTCAATCTTTGAAAATACAACCCCTCAATATGGTTGTGCGGTCGCTTATGATGCCGGCTCATACCGGACAATAGGAACCTCTTTTGAATTTGGTGGATTATCAGATGGGGTCAGCCCTTCAACAAAGGAAGACTTGTTGCTGAAAATACTTGAGTTCTTTGGAATCGGGCAGGTGCCGTTGGGAATAGTGCAAGGTGTTGTTACTGATGTTGAGACCGGTCAACTTATTGAAGGCGCACAGATTTTTGTTGGTTCATATAGAAGTTATAGCGACATTGAGGGTTTCTTTAGCGGGCATTTTCCCGCCGGAGAAAATATTATTTGCTGTTCAGCTCCAGGGTATGAAGCTATGTGTGAAGCCATCACAATTTATGAGGACTCAACCGTTACATTCAACTTTCCACTTACTTACCTCTTACCCCCTACCGACATACATGTTGAGCTGGATGAAAATGTGGTTACATTGACATGGAATTTCAATGAAATAAGACCATTCCAACATTTCTGTGTCTATCGCAGAAAAAATGCTGAAGAATTTTCTTTAATCAACACAACAACTGAAATGGGATATGTAGATACACTCTCGGTTGCCGGTTTATACAGCTATTTTGTTACAGCGATGTATAGCTATAATAGTGAAAGTCTGCCTTCCGAGATCGTTACAATTGAGTATACATCAACAGGCATTAATACTATTTCTAAAGAGAATACCATTACCAGGCTTGGTAATAATTATCCCAATCCATTCACCAATGAAACCATTCTCAGGTATTCGGTAAAAGACGATATTAATGTCCTCATCGTGATCTATAACCTTAATGGCCAGAAAGTAAGGACCCTGATTGATCAAAAAGTTCTTGCCGGTGATCATGAAGTAACCTGGAGGTGTATTGATGATTATGGAAAGACCGTTCCGGAGGGATTATATATCTACAAAATGATTGCCGGGAATTACCAGAAAACCAGGAAGATGGTTTTATTATTCTGATTAGTGCACTTTTTCTTCCATTACCTGCAGCACTTCGTAGGTATCTGCATCATAAACAAAAGCTACGACCATACAATTTTCCGAAGCCCATTCATCCTCTATTATCATTTTATAAGAATTAATAAATTTAGAAGCAGATTCAACAACTTCACCGGAAGAGGATATGGCAACTCCCCATGGAGAGTTAATATCACCCCGTAACATATGCTCGTGTTCATAATCTTCAATAACAGGCGTTGGCCCTACCTGGCTGTCATCGTTCTTTTGAGGTGAGATTACGCCGCTCTCGGTCAAAACTACACACAACTTCAGGTTTTGAGATTTATCAACCAAAAATTCAGTTTGAACATGCGTACATAATTTCCTCTCTGTAGTATCGTAATCATTGATGATCTGGATATCCAGCTCCGGAGCTATTGCCAGCTGTTCATTCACCCTGCCACTCCATGCACCAGGAGACAGAATATTAGAAGTAGAAAGGTATCCTGTTCTGTCGACCATCCCATTTGGATTGCCAATTGCACTAATTCCAAAAAAGTCATCCCATATTGTACCGGCCTCAGTACGGTAATCAGCAGGAAATTCATTACCGGCAGGTCCGGCAAAATACCCGGCATGGACAGCAATAACAACTAATTGTTCACCGTGGGCTTCAAGTAAATCATGAGCGAGAACAGTTGCAGTAGGACAATTTTTACAGGTATGCCCTGTATAGTCTTCCAACAACACCCGCTTCACAGGATTATGATTATGTAAGAATTCAGGAACCGGGCACTCAGTTGTGTCAACAGCGCCACCAACCTCCTTCAGGTAGGGTTCTTCAATCTTATCACAAGAGGTGAAAAAAATCAGGATAAGTGAAAAAATAAAAGCAATTATTTTGAAAAATTTCATCATACGATTATTTATTCTGAAATAATTAAAAACTACTTGAGAGTGTTAACGTCAATCCATTGGAAGCAGGGACATTTCGACAAACACCACCCACACAAAGTATTCCCTCACGCTGACGGCCATAGCTCAAAGCCAGGCGACTGGATCCTTTATTAAATCCACATGCAACATTGTAAAAATGAAATCGCTTGTCAGGATCAGGGTTTCCAAAATTATATTGATCAAATACTGCAAAAAACCATTTAGGAGCAATATTATACTCCAGTAAGGCCATGGCCCAATCGCCATCGTCTTGTTTCGTTGTAAGGTATTGTAACTCCATTCTCAATGAATGTTTTGGCTTAATCCTATAGGACATATCAGCAACGATTGTATTTGCATACACATCAGGATCACCCATGTGTCCTTCTATCACAGCTATATTATACATCTGATACAGATAGAAAAAAACAGCCTTAAACTTTTTACTAAACTTATGGGTTATTACAAGATTAAATTCATCATAAAACTTCTCATCACCAATACCAAACAGGGTTGAATTATAACCAAGTGTCCCACTTTCTCCAATAGGTATTGTATCATTTATGGCTGTACGACTGATATCCGAAGTAGTGGAATACAAAACATTAATGGTTGTTCCATATTTACCACCTAATGTGGATTTCTTTGGAATCGTGTAGGTTACCTGGCCGTGAAAACCAACTTCCCCATTTGGTTGGGTGGCATAAGGATACGTAGAAGCAAGGCCATACGAATGTTGATCAGTTAATGGGGGGAGGAAATTGATATCCAGGGCACTGCTTGTCTCTGTCCTTTTGGATTTAAAACTTTCATTATCGATATACTTGGCATTGAACGATATACCAAGTCCCTTTCTTGAATAAGAAGCATTTAAAAGAATTGATTGTCCGTTCTTATAAATATAATCATTAACGGCTGACGGGTCGTTAAATTTATAGGCATACTCGCCTGAAAAATTCAGCCCACCATTAATTAAATTAAACCGCATAGCCCATGTGCCAACATTTAATGGAAGAACAAGTTTATGCGTAGCATCAATCATAATATCTTCATCGGGCTGGTATTTGCTAACAAAGCTACCACCCACCGAAAGCCTCGTTTTCTTCTCACTCAGGCTGGAAATAATATCATTAATTGAAAAATCACCATCAATCCCTCTCACTGTTCCCGGGCCTTTATTCCAAAAATAACGCTGTTTACCAATCACTCCTTTTAACAATATCCCCTCAGTAGGGGCATAAACGACTCTAAACCCATCAATGGAATTATCATAGCCCAAATTCCATTCCTCATAACTCCTGAGTACCAAGCCATTACCAAATTGCTCGTAGAAGTTACCGGCAGTTAATTCAAAATTATCTTTTTTAAAAGAAACAAAACGGTATGGTATACCCTGTCCTTCATACCTCGGATCAAAACCAAGAATCGGATTTAAATATCCTTCATAGCGGATACCGGCAGTAAGTGGTCCGTTTGAATACAATACATTCAAAAAGCCATTCATTAACATCTTTTCCTCAATTTCAGGAGCGCCGATAGCGGTATCGTTCCTGTAAAATTGAGCATCCATCTGGAAATTACCATGAACTTCTCCTCCGCCTATAAAATTCTGACTTCCCCCCATTAATGAAATCAATAATAAAGAGATCAGAATCAATCCGGTTGCATTAAAATTACCCAATCTTTTCAATGGAATTAAATTTAAGGGGTTAAAATATTGTTTCCAGCTATTCATGCCCAGAGATATCTTCACCGGCTTTAACTTTTCGAATCAGTTCTATCAATTCTTCTTCTGATCCTTCAGAAAATGAAAGATGTTGCCAAACGATCTCACCATCTCCATTAAGCAGGAAAGTATGCGGAATCATATTAACACTCATGGCCCTTTTAAAATCGCCATTAGGGTCAAGATAAACTTCGTAATCCCAGCCTTTACCATTTACGGTAGGCAATACACGAGATAATGAACGTGCATCATCAATAGAAACAGCAATGAGCTTAACGCCGGTTTCATCCTGCCACTCCTCATAAACATCCGCAATTGTTGCAAGTTCTTTAATACAGGGTTTGCACCAAAGAGCCCAGAAACTAATAATAATTGGATTCCCGTCATTGCTGATATCTGCTGTATTGAAATTCCTTCCATCAACGGATTTTATCATTACGGAAGGGAGTTTTCGGTGTTTTTTTTCTCCTTCCTGAGC
>JAGLWB010000160.1 GCA_023133655.1 Bacteroidales bacterium | reverse complement strand
ATATTCCACTCTCAACTTTTTGACCAGAAATACCTATGCCATCCCAGCTAATCTGTTTTTTCCCGGCCAGTTTATACTCTTTAATTAAATTGCCATGAATATTGAAAATCTGCAAATTGCTTCCCATATCTGGTTCAGGCAAACTAAAATCAAAGCTTATGTGATTATAAAACGGGTTGGGGTAACAGGAAGTTTTAATTCTGGGTTCTGTAGCTTCATTAGGCGGGTCTGTCCCTACCCAATTACCGAGGTCATGAAAATAGGTTGTGAAAGTTTGGCCATAATCACTGCTGTAATCGATGTAAACCCAGGAATGGGTGAGTTCAGGATCAATTGTGCTTCTCTTCACATAAAAGGATCCCGGTGCTTGTCCTGCCGTGTATTGAACACCCCACCAACCAGGATCGATTTCTTCTGATTCATATTGTAGTGTCCAGGTATATCCAGTGTCTACACTGTGAAAAATCTTATATCTATATTCAAACCACCATGAAACAAGATACAATTCTCCCGGTTCTGTTCCACGGCTTAATTGTGGAGATTTCGCATATATTTGCCATAAGGCAACGGTACTATCAATTGTAAATTCCGTGTAGGTTTGACCATAATCGATAGTATGTATTAGATTGTAATACAAGCCAGACACGCCATACAATCCAAAAAATTCGTTTTCAGTATAACCAACCTCTGATAAAAAGACAAGGAATGTAATATGTAAGGGTTCAAATGTGAAACCAAAGTCAGCACTTTTAAAGAACCCTTCATTATTTCCTTTGAAAATTGTCCCAGGCACAACTCCACTAAAATACTCTGTATAAACAGAATGATGTTCTATAAATTCCCAACTAACTCCATAATTAAAGCTCACCCATAAATCATAATAGGGGTAATAACCATAATTGTATGTAACTCCTGGCGTAGCATCACTATTTAACGGTCCCACTTCCATTTCACCTGTCGGTGGATTATCAATGTTGTGGTATTTCAGTTCAAT
This sequence comes from Bacteroidales bacterium, assembly GCA_023133655.1. Classification (GTDB taxonomy): domain Bacteria; phylum Bacteroidota; class Bacteroidia; order Bacteroidales; family JAGONC01; genus JAGLWB01. The sequence goes on along the minus strand of JAGLWB010000160.1, from coordinate 7,358 downwards.
AGTTTCTCCATTATCTGAAGAACGAAATATTGCATGGTGAAGGTGAAGGCCATCATGATACCAATCGCCGGAGATGTATATTTCACCAGGTGATGCACCACGTGTAATCTGACTTATTCCTTTTAAAGAATAAAGGAATAAAAACATACAAACCAAAATAAATGTTAAGGTTGTTGTTTTCATAATATTTAAATCTTACATGATTAAATATTTTCATAAAGTTAATATTTATTAGACAAAGAACAAAACTAAAGGTAACCTTGTAATAAATAAAACGCTTTTGGTCTGTTCCGTTTGGAACAAAATATTGGTCGAAATAAAAGCAATCATTTCGTACCTAACGGCACTTGATGTTAACAACGAAATTTACAATCTACCAATAGGTAGTCCCTCACGGGACTTAAAACAGAAATGATAGCATCCACTTTATTTCGCCACCACGAACTTATAATGTCAGATTCCGAGTCGAGCCCGGATCTCTTTTTTTTGCTTTCGATGCCTGATTATTCAAGAATTAAAGGATGATGTTTTAATATTGAGATTTTTCTGTCAATTTTTTTCAACAATCTTCTGTTGGTCATTCCTTTGTTTTTGCAATTTAGGGTACAAGAATGTGGGAATCAGGAGATCGTAAGTATTGCAAGTTGGGTTAATGCTTAATATACACAATTTTATTTAGCCCGGATTGGTATCTCCCGGAAGTGATACGATAAAGATATATTCCACTCTCAACTTTTTGACCGGAAATGCCTGAGCCGTCCCTGCCTTCCCATTGCTGTGATCTCTTTCCTCTGATGTCATATTGCCGGATGAGTACTCCATGAATGTTGTAAATATTCAGGACAGGGACTTTCCAGTTTTCCGGCACATCAAATTCAATGATCGTATTCGCAGAAAAAGGATTTGGAAATGCTGTCATCCTGAAATCAGGTTTATGAATGGTAGCAACAGATGTATAAAGTGAATCAAGTTCATGGAAGTAAGTAGTAAAGGTTTCTCCATAATCATCACTATAATCTATATAGAGTAATCTATGGTTAAACGTTGGATCATATGTTGAGCGAAAAACATAGAAGCTTCCTGATTGCCTTCCGGCTGTACAGCCAACTCCCCATACACCAATATTTATGGGTTCAGATTCAAATTTTTGTATCCATGTATATCCTGTGTCAGTGCTGTGAAATATCTTATAGTGCATATCAGGCCACCACCATGAAACCAAAAATAATTCTCCCGGTTCCGTTCCCCGGCTTAATGTTGGATAGTGTCCCGAAGGAGCCCCAAAAGCTACTGAGCTATCGATAGGTATTTCAGAAAAAGTATTAGCGTAATCATAAGTATGATCTAGAAACAATCCTTCACCGTAATTACCATTTATTCCATAAAACTCCCCCATATAATACCCAAGTTCACGAACTGGGCAATGTACTGGATTAGTTATTATATAAAAAGTGTTTCCGTAATTCTCGCTTTTTAACAATTCGGGGCCATTTTTTTTATAAATAACTCCATTATTTTGTCCACTTAAATATCCTGTATTTTGAGTAGTTTCCAAATACTCCCAATTTACACCATAATCAAAGCTCACCCACAATTCATTCGTTCCATAGAAATAATTATTATATATAGCTCCTGGGGTGGCATCGCCAAGCACATCGCCAACCCACATGACTCCAGATTGATTCTCAAAATTTTCATACTGTAAAGTCATGGTTTCCCCATTATCTGACGAATAAAAGACAGCATAATGTTGACCCTCATCCCCTATATATGTAATACCTGAGATGTAAATTTCGCCGGGCAACGCTCCCCTTGTCTGGGCCCATGCTATAGGCTTGCAAACAATGAGAATTAATAGTATTAGTATTTGTTTTTTCATAGTATAAAGATATTAATTAATTACGACAATTTTTTGATAATCCTTCAACTTTCCATCAATTTCCAACGTAACATAATATAAACCTGAACGTACCTTAGTTGTATAAACCCTATTGCTATGATCTCCATAACTTTGATATTTTCTAAACAGTTCAGTGATTAATATTCCTTTTACATCATAAAGGTTAATAACAACATTAGCATCTTCGGAAACAAAATAATTAATATTAATATGGCCATCAACAACAGGGTTAGGGGATATTTGTTGAAATGATGAATTGGGCTCTGTTGGTCTTTCATCAGAAACCTGAGACACATTTTCATGTGTACATAACAGGTCAATTAAATATTCCCTGTTTTCTTCATACCATGCTAACGAATTAGGCTTATATTGTGATAATTTCCCAGTATATCCACCCCGGCGTGTTGCAGTGTCTTGCATTAATAAATATACATTCCCTAAATCAATAATTGAAAGTATTGAATCGGTATAACTTATGGGATTTAGTATCCGGTCTTCAAACCAGTCTATGGCTTCCGGATAATTTTCCAATCGAATGTCGCACCATGTCATAATATACTCAGTAACATCACTGATATGTTCATTTTCCCACAAAGACGGAACCGTATCTAAGTAATCCTGTAAACCAGTATAATCCTGGTCGTATAAGTCTGTTAACAGTAGTATTTCTTTTACCGAGGCATTCTGGTATTTAGAACCTGAATAGTCTTCAATTATCTGTTTGAATTTGCCTTTTGCTTCAGCATAGTTGCTGTCAATAATGTCCTGCCTGGCTGAATAGAATAGCACCTTAGCTTCATCAGTACTTTTAAGTCCTGCCCACAAAGGCTCCCAAACAGGCAAATACGAATATGCATTAGGCGGATCCAGATCAGTTGCAGGATTAAAATTTTCTCCCCAGTAATTATTTCGGATATCATAACCACCCCATACAACATTATCCATTGACACTACAAAATCATTTGCATTATCATTGTATATCGAATTGTATTCAAATTCATAAGGTAAACTATTTCCATCAGTGCAATAAACCTGTTTTGTAATATTGTCTTTTATTCGTTGAGTTTCTTCTTCTGTCAAAGACTGGCTGTTTCCCAGAAGCCTGATACTACTTTTTTGCAGACAAGCCAATCCTATATCATTGTCATGAATATAATTATTTTCTATGTCAGCAAGGCTATAATAAGTCTTAATCCCCTGAACATCACAGACAAAATTTCCTGTAAAATATATTTCACAGTTACTGATTTTATGTGTACTACCTAGGTCCTTCCCTGAATAATAAACACTTACGCCATCACCCTGGTCATAACTCACTGTAGTACCGGTAATGAGATAATTGGAGAAATAGCTTATTTCAATAACCGATGATGCCGACCCGTTAGCAAAGTTACAATTGGATATTTCAATGTTTCCGGCATATGGTTGGTAGGATGTACCATATACACATGCCTTAAGTGAAGTATTACTAAAGCTGCACTGATTTGTAAAAAAGTATTGACTATTTACATTCTTCTTATATACTTCTATATATGAATTATTTGCTGTACACGAATTGAAAGTCATTGAGTTTGACAAGCAGTTTAGAGTAATATTTTCAAATGTAGCTGATACAAATGATGCCGTTATATCTTCATTTCGGATATCTATCACGAATGCAGTCCCCATGTTAGCCTCAAAATTTACATTTTCCGCCATCATCATCATCAATTCTCCATAAACAATCAGGCTATCAACACCATTAATAGCATTTATCCAGGCATTCGCGTTAATGCATAAAGTAGCACCTTGCTCTATAATTAATTTGCCGTTATTTTCAAAACGAAGTTCTCCATCAATTGGGATTATCAAGGTAGCTCCATTTTTAACGGTTATTTCTGTAGATATTGTTGTTATTTCCGGGAGCACAACATCCTGAGTTACCTCAAATCCCTGTGCCATAACATTTAGAGCAGGGTCTCCAAAAAAATTAAATGCATATTTATATTGTCTGGCCACTGCTGTATTTAACAACTTGCTTTCCAGAATATATTCTCCAGTAATATGTGATAAATCATGGAAAATAGTGTATGGAATTAATTCCTGGAAATGCTTAGGTGGATCGTAAATTGTGTTACTAATTTGATAACCCACACTCCTGCATGCTCCCAGATAACCTGTAAAGCCTTTTGTTCCTGAGTAAGTAACCATTCCTTCGCCAAGGCAATCGTCTAAACCATCAAAATGTCCTGTATGGCAAGCAATACCATGTACTACAGGTGCTTTGTATTCATTCTCCAGATTGGTTTGCAAATCATCCGTAGAAATACCGTTTCCTGTACACCAGGCAGTATCACTACCGTGACCAAAATAAGTAAATGTCATTACACCTTCATTTAATATTGTATATAATTGGCCTTCTACATCACCTGAAAAACCATCAATATCATCCACAGTGAAATAAGTAGGAACCAGATCATCCATGAAACTGAAGTAAATAGGATGATAGGCTGAAGCTATATGTAAGAGTACACCTGTTTCATCCCGCCATCCGTCAAATGTTGCTTCGGATTCGTAATAAATGGTTTTATTCACAACATTCTGTAGTTCGGTTAAACCATCTCCCAAATTATTATCTACACAAAATCTCCCTATAAACAGATCACCTTCAGAATCATAACTGGCACCACTATGGGTTACACATGAATAATAATAATCAGAAGGATAATATGGTTCGCCTTGACCCTGGCTCCAAGTGTTGTCATAAGAAGTTGGCATTCCAGAATTATAGTCATCTACATCTCCTATTAACAATGCATAACCAATCTTACCATCATAAGTATTCTGAGCATTTTCACCTTCATATATCATTCGAATACAGGTTCTTATTCTCTGTTCTTCCTTGTTATCAGGCTCAGGGAAATTCTCATAATAAAATCCTAGTTCATCTGATATTATATTATTTGCATTTAATATTGCTACATCAAAACCATTGTAAGTAGCCCTGTGATTTGCTATATGTAATACTTCTGAATCAGGATTGGTTGGTTCAAAAAATGGTGCCGAGCAAATAATGAGATAATCGGCAACTATTGTGGATGCCTGGCTGGGGTCAGTAAGTGTTATCCATTGTACAGAACCATTATTACTCACATTATCATTAATGGTAGCTGAAATACCGGTTGAGGCGTAATTCAACATTGTATTTGTGGCAATATTATTGAATATTCCTACATTGACATTTACTGCTGAAGATGGATTGATAAAGGTAAGTGTGACTTCGTATTCTTTATTAACATATATTTCTTCTGTCACAGGATTAAACTGAACAGGGTAGATAAATACCTCGGCATATTTCTGGTCACGGAAATAACCGATGGAGTAGATCTCCGCATTTACCTGCGGATAATATTGACTTGTGCTATAAGCTACAGTATCATAACTGAATTCTTCTTCCAGGGTAACACTACTGTCAGGATTTGTCACTTCAACAAGAGCCGGTGCAGGATAAATGTTATAGTTTTGCATAGTTGTGCTGTTAGTTACATTAACACTTAAAGCAACACTATCACATTCGGGTATAGCGATCAATTGTCTGATATAAGGCATTTCAGGTTCTCCGGTAACAGTAAACCTTCCGCCTCCCGGAATGTTGATCCGTTGAAACGATGTGCTGTTAACAACTGTATCGGTTTGATACATACCGCACACTTCAACATCAAATGCTACATTCGAATCATCGGATAAAATAAGTTGAATGATTGGTGGCTCCGGATCGGGACTGGTGAATTCAATCCATTGTTGCCCCCCCTGGCTATAGGCTGTAAATGAAATAAGTAATAGTAACGAAGAAACAATTAATCTGATTGTTCCGGGTAATTCAATACCCCCCCCTGGTAGTTGTCAAATTTTTCATGACTTTTTGTTTTTGGTATGGGAATAAAACAGTTAATTTCTGTATTTGTTAATCGGAAATATCTAAAAAGGTAATATATGTTATTGGCAATAATTGTTACTATTTATTAACATCAGAGGATTTTTGAAGAAAACTTGAAACAGAAAGGATGACATCCATTTTATTTTTATGATAGGTTGAAACATCAATCTCCCCTTCCTCATTTTCCCATATCGACACGTCATCCCAGACTTGATCTGGGATCTCAATATTATTGCATCAGCCCTTTAATACGTGATCTGGGATATCTATCCTCTCTTCCGCAATGTGACACCCCTAAAGAAAATGGCAATCTAAATTTTCATTATTCGAGCACCAAAGGTGCGTAAATCATTAGCCCCATGAGTAGCTGGGGGTTTATTTTTTTGTTCTGTTCCGTTAGGAACAAAATATTGGTAGAAATAAAAACGTAATTATGGAATAAAGTCCGCCTGAGGCGGACGAAATGTTAAATAATATGGCAAATACATACACCCAAATACACATACATGCCGTTTTTTCAGTTTAAAATAGGTTTTGTATTATTCAAAGCAGTTGGAAAGAAGAATTATACAAATTATTTCGTACCTAACGGCACTTGATGATAACAACGAAATTTATTATCTACCAATATGTAGTCCCTCACGGGACTTAAATCAGAAATGATAACATCCACTTTATTTCGCCCATAAGAAACTACTGCACATTATAGTGATGTTTATTCTCCAACTCAATGGTTTCCGGGCTTAATTATCAATATTTGGGGTTTCCGAATTTTTTTCTAAATTAGCAGGCTAAAATAGGTATCATTAAAAACCCCCAAATTGTGTTTAGATTAGAGACTAAAATAGATGTTAATTCAGATGAGTTTAAGAATAATAAAAAAGAATTTTTAAACATCCTGAATAAATACAAAGACATTCATAGGGAGGTCACAAAAGGAGGCCCGGAGAAATCAATTGAGAAACATAAAAGCAGAGGGAAACTTCTTGCGCGGGAACGTATCAACAAACTGATCGACCCAAACACCCCGTTTCTTGAGTTTTCGGCACTTGCTGCTTATGATATTTTTAATAACGAGCATCCCTCAGCAGGAATTGTTACAGGCGTAGGGGTGATACATGGCCGGGAAACGGTCATTATTGCCAATGATGCAACCGTAAAGGGCGGAACCTATATCAAGGAAACCATTAAAAAACACCTGCGTGCTCAGGAAATTGCGATCGATAACCACCTTCCCTGTGTCTATATGGTCGATTCGGGCGGTGTTTTTTTACCGGAACAAGCCAATGTATTCCCAGATAGAGACCATTTTGGCAGGTTTTTTTATAATCAGGCTCAAATGTCGGCCAACGGCATGCACCAAATTGCAATTGTAATGGGATCGTGTACGGCCGGAGGGGCCTACGTTCCGGCTATGAGTGATGAAGCTATTATCGTTAAAAATCAGGGGACAATATTTCTCGGTGGGCCTCCGCTTGTTAAAGCAGCCACCGGCGAGGTTGTTACCCCCGAAGAGCTTGGAGGGGCAGAAGTGCATTCTGC
>JAGLWB010000016.1 GCA_023133655.1 Bacteroidales bacterium | reverse complement strand
AATTATCAGTGAAACACTTTTGCATATATTTTTTATTAAACTAAATTTTATCATAAAGAAATTATTATTAGAAACAAAATTTCTTACCTGCCTGGTTTCTGTATGTGACTGGGTGGGCGGAGCAAAGAGGCGACGAGGCGATGGGGCGAAGGAAAGAAGGAGAGAAGAGATGTGGTAACTAAAGGATTAATTATTAGGCTGCGAATAAGCAAACCGTGGGACTGAGAGAGCAGAGCTATGAAAAGAGCGAAGAAAGAGGTGAGAGATGAGTAAAGAAGTAAGAAAAAGTGTTAATCCCTGAATATGGTTGAAACTGGCTGTATAAAACTTTGAAATGAAACTGACTTTTTCAGCAAACCCTAAATATATCAATAGCCTTAATTCTTAATTTTTCCCCCATCAATAGGTGTAAAGTCGTTGACCGGGATATAATTATATGGATGTTAATTTTAAGTATGCGATTTTTTTTCATACTTGGTTAGTTTTAGGGTTGAGTGTATGTAAAAGTGTTCATTGTAAATTGTAATCAGTGAAACACTTTTACTTACATTCTTTATTAGATTAAGGTATATCATAAATAAATTATTATTAGAAGCAAAACACAATATAAATATAAATTAAATAAATTGGAAAAAAAAGAAAAAAATATGGTAGAACCGGAAGTAGATATTAAATTAATAAAGAAATTCCTTCAAAAAAAATGCAATCATAAAGAACGGGAACTTATTTTAAAGTGGTTTACTCATATTAAATATGAAAGGAAACTCAAACATGTAATCAGGGAACATTGGAATGAGATTGAATTAGGATCTCCTGATTACGATCTTGATACAAATCGCCTCCTTGATAAATTCCATCACCTGATCCATTTGGATTCTTACAAAAAATCACGTAACCTTCCATTCTATCGTAAAGCCTATCAACAACTTTCAAAAATAGCCGCTGTTCTCCTTCTCCCTGTCCTGCTGATAAGTACCTTGTATTTTATGACAGACGGACGGTTTTTTGCAAAGGAGGAAAAAACTATTTATGCAGAGATATTTTCACCTCTTGCCGCCAGAACCCGGTTTGAACTGCCTGACGGATCTACGGGCTGGCTAAATTCAGGCAGTACACTGAAGTTTCCGGTTAAATTTAGAGGTAAGAAACGGGAAGTCGCCCTGTCGGGAGAAGGGTTCTTTAACGTTGCAAAAGATTCTGAAAAGCCATTTATTGTAAAAACCTGTAATATGGATATTAAGGCATTGGGTACCAGTTTTAACGTGTCGGCCTATCCTGATGATGAAATCTGCGAGATTACACTTGAGACAGGAAAAGTAATTATTGAGAGAACAAGGGAGAGTGGGGAGACGGTAAAACTGGCAGAGTTACAACCCGATCAGCAGATCGTTATTTCAAAAAGAACATATAAATCAAATGTTAGTGAGGTAGTTACTGAAAAATACACTTCCTGGAAAGAAGGGAAGCTGGTTCTTCGGAATGATCCTATGGACGTAGTGGTTAAAAGGATCGGGAGGTGGTATAATGCCGAGATTAATTTAAAGAACGATGAGCTGGAAAGTTACCGGTACAGGGCAACATTTGAGGATGAAACCTTTAGCGAAGTATTAAAGTTGTTAAAATTAACTTCCCCCATAGATTATATTGAACATAAAAGAGAAATGTTACGGGATGGAACATTTACCAAAAAGGAAATAACATTTTTTCTCAAACCGGGATATAAAGAAAAATAAAATATGAAACCCTAATTATTTAAACTAAAAGAAATTTGCCTATGAGAAAAAACTTAAAAAAAAGCAGGAAAGCGATGGAGCGCTCTCCTGCAGATTTAGCAAGTAGTAAGTATTAAATTTTCTTCTCCAGAAAAAATAATGATTTAACCCACTAAACATTACAAATTTATGAAAAAAAAATGGAAATCAACAAAAGCACTTTTAAAAGTCCTTTGTTATTCAAAAACTTTTTTAATCATGAGAATTACAGTGTTTCTATTACTGTTCAGTGTAATTCAGGTTATGGGCGGAAACTCCTATTCCCAGAATGCACGGCTTTCTCTGAATCTTAAAGATGTATCGATAGAAGACATTCTGGATGAAATTGAAAACCAGAGTGAATTCTTCTTCTTATTTAACCAGAAGCTGGTGAATGTTGATCGTAAGGTTGACATAAATGTTAAGAATGAACGAATCAAAGATATTTTAGCTAATCTTTTTACCGATGAGGACATTAACTGTTTGGTTATAGACCGTCAGATCCTATTGTCACCCAAATTTATTACAGAAACGGTCAATGTTATGAGAGAACGGCAACCCCAGGAAATAGCTGTTACAGGTAAAGTAACCGACGAAGATGGAAATCCTCTTCCGGGGGTTAACATTCTAATAAAAGGAACAATGCAAGGAGCTATTACCGATGCGGATGGGAATTATAGCATCGAGTTGGATGATCCTGATGCGACGCTTGTGTTTTCTTTTATTGGCTACGTATCTCAGGAAATACTTGTTAATAATCAGATTACCATTAATGTTATCCTTGAAACCGAGGCATATGGTTTGGATGAAGTAATTGCAATTGGATATGGTACGCAAACCAAAAGAAACCTCACCGGTTCGATATCAAAATTAAGTAATGAGTCCTTTAATCAGTCAATTAATACCTCTGTTGATCAGATGATAGGAGGTAAAGTGGCTGGTGTACAGGTAGTGCAGAACAGTGGGGAGCCAGGTGCTGGTATTTCCATTGATATACGAGGGGTGGGATCGATACATGCTGGAAGTTCCCCTCTTTATGTAGTTGATGGTCTACCGATTGAAAACTCAGTACTGATTTCGGGAACCGGGAATCAGGTGGCTTCAACCAGATCACCCAGGAATCCGATTAGTTTTCTCAATCCTGAAGACATTGAATCTATCGAAATTTTGAAAGATGCATCAGCAACAGCAATTTACGGAGCCAGGGGTGCAAATGGGGTGATTATGATTACTACGAAAAAAGGTGCTGCTGGCAATTTATCAATTGATTATAATGGGCATATTGGTGTAAATCAAGTATCTAACCGGTTTGATCTGCTGAACCCACAGGAATACATGGAGGGCATCAATGTCATCATTGACGACGGATACGGGTCCGATGCCGAAAGGGTAACGGAAATTCAAGACGGGGGAACTGACTGGCAGGATGTGATCTATCGGGATTATGCCTTAGTACAAAAACACAACCTCAGCTTCTCCTGGGGTAATGTCCAGACAAATTATCGGATATCCATTAATAATACCAATGAGGAAGGAATGGTGAAAAATACATCATTTAACCGGTATGCAGCCCGTTTCAATTTGAGTCATACTACAGATAAATTCAATTTTGGCATAAGCACAACATCCAGTTACATCAAAGATATATTTGTGCCCAATGGCTTTGATGTGAACCTGCGTGGTGGAGCCATTAATGCTGCAAAACTGTTTGATCCTACACTGGCTATCAGGGATGAAAACGGTGATTATATCCTGACGGAATTCATGGATATTGACAATCCTCATGCCATACTTTATGGAAACCACATGGATGGAAACAGGTACAGGTACATGGGTACAGTCTTTGCCGAGTATTTTGTAATACCAAGCCTGAGTATCAAGGTTCGTACAGGTGGAGATACGGCTAATGAGGATAAGACGGTCTATAAAGACAGAAAAACCATCATTGGAAATTCATTGGGAGGTGTGGCTACCGCTTATTCTGCGATGCGATCTAACTACCTGATAGAAGGTATGTTAAATTATAATCAAAAATTTGGAGAGCACAAGATTACGGGCCTTGCAGGTGTAACAACTCAGAGGTTTAGTAGAAACAACAGCTCACAGCAGGCAAATAACTTTACTACAGATGCCACACTTGCAGATAATTTTGGCCTGGCTGATCGTGAAACCCTTGTCAATACTAGTTCCAAGTCAGCCAATAGTCTACTTTCCTATCTGGGTCGCGTGAATTATAACTATGGCAACAGGTATTTGTTAACAGCCTCTTACCGGATTGATGGCTCGAGTCGTTTCGGTGAAGGCAACAGATTTGGGTTTTTTCCATCTTTTTCAGTTGGCTGGCTGATAGATCAGGAGGATTTTTTTCCGTGGCAGGATGTGGTTAATATGTTGAAACTGAGGTTTAGCTGGGGAAAGACTGGAAATCAGGAAATCGGTAATTACCAGTCACTTGTGACTTTCAAAACAGGCAAACGGACGAGCTACGTTTTAAATGACCAATTTGTTACCAGTTTGAATCCAAGCAGAATTGCCAATCCGAATCTGAAGTGGGAGACAACAGAGCAAATTGATATTGGTATTGATTTCAGTGTTCTGAATCGAAGAATAGCAGGAACTGTTGATTGGTATAAGAAGATAACCACAGACATGCTGCTCAATTTGCCTGTACCGACATCCAGTGGATATACGTCAAAGATGGTGAATATCGGTAGCATAGATAATTCGGGATTGGAGGTTGCACTTACCACTTATAATATTTCAGGAAGGTTCTTCAGCTGGAATTCTGATATTAATTTTTACACATTGAAAAATGAGGTTAAGGAACTTGGCGGGATTCCAAAAATACTCACAGGAGGTTTTAGTGTAGCTGCAGGTGACGTAAGTATTATTACTCCCGGAGAACCATTACAATCGTTTTATGGATATGAAGTTACTGGTGTCTGGCAACAAGGAGATGATTTTACCTCAATCACAAATACTGTGAGTCCAGGCGACTTAAAATTCAGGGATGTAAATGAAGACGGTATTATTAACAGTGATGACAGGGTTATTCTTGGCAATTCATTTCCTGACTTTTCCTGGGGTTTTGGCAATACCTTCAAATACAAAGGATTGGGATTGCACGTTTTCCTCAAAGGTGTAGAAGGTGTACATATGATCAATGGTAATCTAATGGAGCAATATTATCCACGATCAGGTGTTCGTATCAACAGGTTCGTCGAACCATTCCTAAATCGCTGGACCCCGTCTAATCCTACGAATGATCAGCCTTCCTATTTGAATATAGATCAACATGCTCAGGGTATGAATTCGATTACAGTAGCCGATGCCTCCTATATAAAACTTCAAACAGTGAGTCTGAGCTATTCCCTGCCTGCTGATTTGTTTAAAGGATTCTTAAGGTCTTTTGAGGTTTATGTTTCAGGGTTTAATCTGATAACCTTTTCAGATTATTTAGGACACGACCCGGCGCTTAATCCAAATGGAAGTGCTAATTTTCGAATTGACTGGAATGGGTACCCATCTGCAAGGACGTATCTGTTTGGTGTAAATATTGGTTTTTAATCACATGAATCATTAACTGCTAAATAATCAAATCATGAAAATAAACAAATATATAATCCGAGTTTTTATTTTGATATCGACATTTTTATTCGTCAAATGTGAAGATGTACTTAAACCGGAAGTATTCTCTGAAACTGCGCCCGACAATCTATTCAATTCGTTGCAGGGTGTGGAATCTGTGCTAAATGGGGCATATGCCTGGGTAGCCGAGAATCAGGGGAATAATTTAGCTCAAATGATAACCGCTTCGGAGGCCATGACGGATGTGGGTTTCGGAGAGCTAGGAGCTATCGCCAACTGGTTACTTAATTTCCAGGATTTTGTTCTGGATGGTGTGGGAAGTGCCCTATATAATAAATACTGGAATAGCCCATACAAGGCCATCAGAAATGCTCATATAATTTTAGAGAATCTGGATGAAGCAAATATTAGTGATGGTTCTAAGAAACTCATTCGGGCTGAAGCCAGATTTATTAGAGCCATCAGTTATTATAAACTTTATATTCGTTTTGGCCCGACTCCCTTGCGTACCAGTTCTTCTCAAGAATTGGAACTCCCCAGAGCTTCTGAAGAGGATTTCATAGAATTTATCGAAACTGAGCTTATTGATATAATTCCCGACCTGCCTGATCCTGGAGAAGAACTGAAATGGGGAAGGGCACACAAAGGGGCTGCGATGGGTATACTGACCAAGCTCTATTTAAATACCAAACAGTGGCAGAAATGTGCTGAAGCTGCGTTAGATATTATGAACTTGAATTACTATGAATTATTTCCGGACTATTTCGAACTATTTATGGTAAAAAGTGAACGAAATAAAGAAATGATTTGGGTGCATCCATGCAAGGCTGATCTTGGAAGAGAGGCAAATATGAGTTTCATGAATTTCGCATGGCCACAGGGTTTTGCCAGTCACCCTGCCACAGGATTGGAATTCTGTGAGGGTTGTAGAAGTTTTGCCACAATGTTCAAAATTCGGAATGATTTTTGGTATTCTTTCGATCCGGCCGACAAGCGGACCTCATTGATGATCACAGAATATGTGAATTCGGATGGAGATACGATCATCTGCTTACCTCCGGATGACAATCCCAGGCCATTCAAATACTGGCCTGCTGATGATTTTGAGGGCCCCGCATATGGGAATGATGTGCCGGACATTAGGTATGCTGATATACTTCTATCCAGGGCTGAAGCCCTGAATGAAATTAATGGTCCAAATGAGGAATCCATTGATCTTATCAATATGGTTCGTGACAGAGCAGGCGTGGAATACCTGAATTTAAGTGATTTTGCTTCCAAGGAAGCACTCCGGGATCACATTCTCGATGAGCGAGGATGGGAATTTTGGTGGGAAAGAAAAAGAAGGGAAGATCTTATCCGACACGGAGAATTCATCATAAGGGCCCAAGAACGAGGTTTGCCGGCACAACCCCATCATGTGCGGCATCCTATCCCTCTTGAGATAATGGATGCAAATTCAAAACTTGTACAAAATGAGGACTATTATTAGAGTAGTTTTAGGTTAGGTTGGTTATCTGGCCCGGTATTGACTGATAGGGTACCGGGCTATTTTCTTTAACTATTGTTCCGTTGAAAGTGTTGATTGTTATATTAATTCCTATTGAGAGACCTTATTCTGTTCTACTATTAATACAAGCCAGCTTAGTCTGGTAAATTTTTAATAATTATATTGAAAATACAGGATGAACGGGGCGAATTTGTTTAATACCTTTCTTTGATATAAATAAAGCTGTAGAAAGAATTCAATTTGTTTTATTAAGCAGCAGGATATGAAAGAATCGATGAGTTGTCATGACAGAATGTATCATTCGTTTTCTGGAAAAGTGCCTGACAGAGTGCCCTATTTGCCGAAAATCTGGGTTGATTTAGCCTGCAAGATAACTAACACTGAATTCAAAAGCATTATTAATGATCCGTACGCAATTTTAGAAGTAATGGCAAAAGCTTATATTGAAATCGGTACTGACGGTTTCCGGCAATTCCATTTTCCGGTCAGAAACCTTTTGGAAAAAGAGGGGAAAATTTATGAAACAAAAGATGGTAAAGAAATTGTTGGAGAGTTAGATTTGCATGGCGGTTTGATGACCCATTTGGAAAATCCAGAATATTTTAATTATGAAGATCCCCGGTTCATGGCGTATAACCATTATTGGAGTTGCAAAAAACCACTCATTCCAAATAAACAAGCTGCCAAAAAGATGAAAATTCCATCAAAATCTTTTTACAAAGAAACGGGATGCGAGGACCGGCAACAGGAAATTATCAGAAAATACGGAAATAAATGTGCAGTTATAGGTGACTGTGATACAGGGACAATGGCTTTTCTTGTAACGATGCGCGGTATGGAACAAGCCTTAATGGACATTATCCTTGAACCGGAACTGGTGCACAGCATCATGGAAAAAGGTGTTGCCTATTGTATTGAAAAAGGAAAGTTTAACATTGACATGGGCATTAAAATGCTCAGACTCAATGACTCTGTAGGCAACATGAATGTGATCTCACCTGCTCATTGGGAAACGTTTGTGTTTCCGTATTTCAAAACGATTTGTGATGAGTTGCATCATTATGATCCTGATGTTCGCATTTACTGTCATATTTGCGGCAATGTACTCCCCATATTGGAAAAATTGATCGAAACTGGGGTGAATTGCATCGGTCCGCTTGATCCTCTTGGTGGCTTTAACCCATCAACAGTCAGAGAAATAGTGGGTAACCAGGTTGCATTATTGGGTGGTGTCAATACATTATCTTTTATGAATGAAGATGTTAATAATATAGTTGCTGAGGCGCGACACTGCATTGAAACAGCCGGTGTTCATGGTGGCTATATTTTATCTTCTGGTTGTGTGATTCCCAGAGATAGTAAAGTAGAAAATATAAAAGCACTTAAAAATGTTGTTATGGAATATGGCTTTTATGAGAATGGGGAGTTAATAAAAAGTCAAGAGAATTGATATTTTGCAACTCAAAGAAATAAATATTATAATACTTTATTGATGGACTTTATCGATAAAGTTCACTGGATTTTTAATTTAAATTCTTGTTGTTATGAAAAAAATTTATCTTTTATTTCTAATGATGATCATGGCATGCTTTGCATGCAGCTTTCCCCAAAAAAGGGAATTCTCCGGAAAAAAACTGAGTCCATTACAATACAACAATCCTGGTTTGGTGGTCGACCTGGGAGTCGGACTGTGGGCTTGGCCATTGCCCATGGATTATGACCAGGACGGGGACCTCGACCTGGTAGTATCCTGTCCCGATACTCCATTTAACGGCTTGTATTTTTTCGAGAATACATCAGGTGGTAAAGAAAAATTGCCCGTGTTCGAATCTCCCAGGAAAATAGGCCCTGGAAAGAAAAACCTCCAGGTTTGTTATGTGAATGGTGAAGCCAGGATAATGGGACCTGGAGTGGAATATAAAAATTTTAAAGAGTCACTGTTAAACAATCCTGAAAAATTGTATTCAAGGGAAAAGCTTGAAGATAAATTTGAAAGGATACGTTTCAGCCAGTGGAAATATGTTGATTATGATAATGACGACGATTTGGATATCATTGTTGGGCTTGACGAATGGGGCGATTATGACTGGAACTATGTTGATTATAATAATGGCGTTAATGCATATGATAAGGAGGGAAAATGGAAAAACCGACCTCTGCATGGCTATGTATTTCTTATTGAAAATATTGGTGGGGAATACAAAAACAAAGGTAAAATCATGGCAGGTGATCGACCTATTGATGTATATGGTGCTCCTTCACCCAATATGATAGATTTTGACGGGGATGGCGACTTGGATATTATATGCGGAGAATTTCTCGATCGCTTTACCTGGTTTGAAAATATCGGATCAAGAGAAAAGCCGGTTTATGCAGAAGGTAAATTCCTCCAAAATAGTGAAGGGATCATAAAAATGGACCTTGAAATGATCATACCTGTAGCGGTTGACTGGGATGGAGATGGTGATGTGGATCTGGTAGTTGGAGATGAAGATGGAAGGGTGGCATTGGTGGAAAATACGGGTGAAGTAAGTAAAAATATGCCTGTTTTCAATTCACCTGTTTATTTTCAACAACATGCTAACCTGGTGAAGTTCGGCGCCTTGGCAACTCCCTTTGCAGTGGATTGGGATGCTGATGGTGACCAGGACCTGATATGTGGTAATACTGCCGGTTATATTGGATTTATTGAAAATTTGGACGGAGGGAACCCGCCTAAATGGAACAGACCCGTATACCTGAAAGCTGAAGGAGAAGTAATCAGGATCATGGCAGGTGATAGCGGTTCCATAAAAGGACCTTCCGAAAAAAAATGGGGCTATACAACTTTATCAGTTTCCGATTGGGACGGAGACGGACTCCGGGATATCATCATCAATTCTATCTGGGGAAAGATTCAATGGTTTGAAAATATCGGTTCGGAAGGTTCACCTGTATTAAGTAAAGTCAAACCCATCCTAGTTGAATTTGAAGGAGAAACACCGAAACCTGCCTGGAACTGGTGGGATCCGGAAGATGATCATCTGGTTACTCAGTGGAGGACCACTCCTTTTGCTATCGATTGGAATTACGACGGTCTTACAGATCTTGTAATGCTTGATCCGGAAGGATACCTGAGTTTTTATGAACGCTTTCTAGAAGAAGGAGAGTTAAAGCTAATGCCGGGTAAACGGATATTTTACGGCATAGATTATTCAGTTTTTGATGACAAAAACAATGTTATCGATTCAACTGGCGGCCCTCTACGATTAAATCAAAGAGAAATCGGAGGAAGTGGACGTCGCAAGATATGTATAACTGACTGGGATCGGGATGGTGATTATGATCTGTTAGTAAATAGCAAAAACATATCCCTATTTGAAAATACAGGTATCGAAAATGGCAAGGTCATGTTCAAACATCATGGTCCCTTAGCTGATCAAAAACTGGCAGGACATACCACTTCGCCTACTATAGTGAATTGGGATATGGATGATTTGCCGGATCTTCTGATAGGTGCTGAAGATGGACACTTTTATTATTATCCCAATAACAAATAAATAATTATACTATGGAAAGACTTCCCATTTTGCGCCTCACCAGGCCTGCTCTTGATCAACAGGATTTTATAAAACTTGATACCATGATGAAGATAATAAATGATCAGGCTGAAAAATTGGGTATTACCTTGGTGAATTTCTAAATATAAACAGATTATATTAAATATAAACAGATTATATAATGAATAGCAATTATGTATTGTTAGTAGCTTCTTTTTTTTACTTTATGCTTCCGGTTCAATCCATTACAGGACAAGATCAAAAACCCAACATCATATTTATATTAACCGATGACCAGGCTCCTTGGGCACTTGGTGCTTCGGGCGATCCCAATGCCAGTACACCGAATATGGACCGGTTGGCACATAATGGAGCGTACTTTAAAAATGCCTTCATCACTACCCCGGTTTGCAGTCCCTCACGTGCCAGTATCATGACCAGCCGGTATGCCAGTGAATACGGTATTTTGGACTTTATTCCCGACCCGAATCATCGTTTGTATAATCCGGACTACAATCCAGGACTGGATCCTGAAAGCATTACTTTTGCTGAAGTGTTGCAGAAAGCAGGATATAAAACCGGATTGGTGGGAAAATGGCACCTGGGTGACTGGATGCTGACAGATGCTAAAAAATTTCACCCAACAAATCATGGATTTGATTATTTCATGGGGCTCACCGGTGGTGGAACTACTCCCGATGATCCTGAGTTGGAAAAAAATGGGAAAGTGAGGAAGTTTCAAGGTCTCACTACCGATATACTTACTGATTATGCGATGCAATTCATTAAAAGTAATGCAGATAAAAGTTTTTTATTGTGTCTGAATACTCGTGCTCCGCATGGCCGTTGGCTTCCTGTGGCAAAAGAAGATTGGGTACCGTTTGAAAATATGGATCCGTATCTTCCTAATCCTGATTATCCTGATCTCGATGTTGAAATGGTAAAAAGACAGATGCGCGAATACTTAGCCAGTACACGTGGAGTGGACCGGAATCTGGATCGGATAATTGCATTATGTGATGAATTAGGATTGACTGATCATACTATCATTATATTTTTTTCAGATCATGGATACAACATGGGCCATAACGGGATTAAGCATAAAGGGAATGGTATTTGGATGACTAAGCATCTACCTGAAGATACTGAGAATATCCTGGGCAAATATCGTCCTAATATGTATGATAACTCGCTAAAAGTACCAGCCTTTGTTTATTGGTCTGGCGTGATCAAGCCAGGGACGGTAATACATCATACTATTACAAGCCTGGATTTGTATCCCACCATCGTAGAAATGGCAGGAGCCGAATTGCCTGATGATCACATAGTGAGAGGAAGAAGTTTTGTCCCCTTGCTCAAAGGAGAGGAAATAGAAAATTGGGACGATAATTTTTATGGAGAATATAGTATGATCAATTATTGTGATGCATTTATGCGCTGTTACCGAACATCTGAATGGAAATTGGTGCGTGATTTTTTAAATCCCGAACGTGATGAACTATATAACATTGCTTATGATCCACAAGAAAACATCAATCTGATCCATGATCCCAGGGAGGAAATTCAACAGGTAATAGAGAATTTGCATTTGAAGATCCTACAACATATGGAAGATATAAACGATCCCTTACTAGATGAGATTGAAGTAGATAAAGAGTATTATAAATAAATTGAGTTTTTAATCGCATTAATAGTTACAATACATGCGTGGTTTAGATCTGATTGTTTTCTTTGTCTACCTGATAGGTATTACTATTTTTGGCGGAGCTTTTTACAGAAAGAATAAGACCTCATCGGCTTTTACACTTGGTAACCGAAGTATCCCTGGATGGGTTATAACGATGTCCATTTTCGCAACATTTGTTTCAAGTATATCATATCTTGCATTACCGGGCATTGCATACCTGAAGAATTGGAATGCCTTTGTTTTTAGCTTGTCACTTCCCATTGCTGCCATCGTGGCTGTTAAGGTTTTTGT
>JAGLWB010000159.1 GCA_023133655.1 Bacteroidales bacterium | reverse complement strand
TTCCCGGCTAAGAATATAACAGGGGTTGAAGAAAGGGGATTTTGGAAAGAATCACTCGATCTGCTTCGGGAACTTGATCAGGATATTTCCAAAACTGCTATTTTACTTGATGATAGCCCTACCGCACACCAAGCTGCTAAAAGGATAAAAAAGATAACATCGGAAGATGATATTACGGAAGTATATATGACAAATAATTTTCATGATTGGCAGTCAAAAGTCATTAAGCTTCAGGATGAAGTGGATGCTCTGGGTCTTTTTGTCTATTTTACGCTTCACGATACACTTTCCGGTCAGCCTATACACGCTGATGAAGTGCTGAACTGGACTCTTGAAAACAGCAAACTTCCTGAGTTTGCCATTCTTGATTTTACCGTACAAAACGGAGCACTTTGCGGTGTTATTGAAAACGGTTATTCCCAGGGGCAAATGGCTGCTGAAATTGCTATCCGCATACTGAACGGAGAAAGTGCAGAAAGCATACCCATTATGAGCCCTGCAAAAGGAATACCTGTCATCAACCGGCATCGCGCCAAAGAGCTTGGCATCACGATTCCGGATGGGCTGAAAGAAAATGCTGAAATCCTGTAATATCATAGTGTTCGATATTACACTTATTGCGTGTTGTCAGGTGTTACACTTGGACCTGATGGTGTTTTAATCACAGCGTGTTGTCAGGTGTTACACCTGACAACCTGAAAGCGTCTTAATGAAAAAAATATGACCAACCAAACCCACAAACTCGCTGCCATCGTTTTTACCGATATCGTCGGGTATACCAGGCAAATGGAAAAGGATGAACAATTAACCATGCAACTCCTTCAGAAACAGCGTGACCTTATTTTTCCACTTGTTGCCGCGCATAACGGAGAAGTTATTAAAGAAATAGGCGATGGATTGATGTTGATGTTTAACAGCGCAGTTGAGGCTGTGAGGTTTGCCATAGAAGCTCAACAGCGTCTCAAGGATGAGGATTTAACTATACGTGCCGGCATCCATATTGGCGATGTTATTTTTAAAGATGGCGATGTTTTTGGCTCCGCTGTGAATACGGCTTCCAGGATTGAACCACTGGCCCAACCAAAT
The DNA here is from genome assembly GCA_023133655.1 of Bacteroidales bacterium. Lineage (GTDB taxonomy): Bacteria > Bacteroidota > Bacteroidia > Bacteroidales > JAGONC01 > JAGLWB01. The sequence goes on along the minus strand of JAGLWB010000159.1, from coordinate 16,252 downwards.
GGTATCTGTGTTTCGGATGACGTTAGAAACCAGATACGTAATAAGAATATACGCCTTATTTCATGTGGTAAAAAGGAACTAAAAGGTGTTGGTGAACCTCTTGAAATATTTGAAGTCTTTATTAAGGGTGTTTCAATAGAAAGGAAACTAACTCCCGTTACCATTTTCAAGGATTTATGGAATAGACGTGTTTTCCAGATTTCAGCTATTTACCTATTTAGTGCATGGATTATAAAGCAAGCTGTTGCAGCCATGGTTTCGCGTTATATGCTTTCACCTTACCTGACTGATCTCTCCTGGGTTATTTTTCTTTCCTTAATACCAACGGTTTTGTTGTTGGCCTATTTTCATGGGAGACGAAAAACAAGTAAGTGGACGCAGGTTGAGCGAATTGGGTTGCCATTAAATGCCGTATTAACAATTTTGTTGTTGGTTTTTATATTCAAGGGGAAAGACCTGGGTGCTGTTACAACAACAGTAACCATGGAAAATGAAGAAGGGGAGAAAATTGAAAGGATTGTATTGAAGAGTGAGTTTAGAAAGAAAGCAGCCCTGTTTTTCTTTAACAATGAAAGCAAAAATCCTGAATATGATTGGTTACAATATTGCATTACTATCATGACAGGGTATGATTTGTCGCAGGATATTTTTATTGAACCAGCAACCGCCTTTGGATTTATTGAAAAATTAAAGGGTGCGGGATTTGATGATGGATTGGACATTCCATTAACCCTGATGAAAAAGGTGGCAGGTTATTACCATATGAATTATTTCCTGACAGGTTCATTTGACGTAAGGGACAATCAATTTATTATTTATACAAAATTATTTGAAACCGAAAGAGGTAAACTTCTGGCAGAAAGAACCTTTTCCGGAGAAGATATTTTTGCTCTTATCGACGAAATTACCGTTACCCTGAAACAGGATCTCGAAATTCCTGAGAACCATATTGAATCAACCCAAGATCTTCCGGTTGCAGAAATTTTGACTTCATCAGAAAATGCACTGATAAATTATTCAGAAGGATTTGTTAAAAACGCAATAGAGAATGATTATTCGAGAGGAATTGATTTGATTGGCAAGGCTGTTCAGGAAGATCCGGGCTTTGCAATGGCGAATTTGGTTCTTGCAGAGTTTTATTTTAATAATAATCAGATTGAGAATGCTACCACTTCCTTACAGTCAACCAGGGACAACATTTATAAACTGCCTGAACGACTCCAATTTGTAACCAAATATTTTTATTACGTGATTAAGCAGGAGGCTGATAAATCCCTGGCCATTCTGAAAATGTGGGTGGAACTTTTCCCTGATGATTTGCAGGGACGATCGATGCTAGCAGCCAGGTACTATGTGAAAAATCAAATTATGGAAGCCATAAATGAATACAAAACAATAATAAGCATTGATCCTGAAAAATATGACCATTTAATCACAGTAGGTGATCTGTATAAAAAGTTAGGAATTTTTGATTCCGCCCTTGTCTATTATCAGAGTTATGCAACTCATTTTCCTGAAGACCATAAATCTTATCAGAACATCGGAGATCTTCTCATGACGACAGGTGAGTTTGCAGTGGCAAAAGAAAACTATGAGAAAGCATTGCTGCGAGAGCTTGGAAAAATATCCATCATGATTAATCTGGCTAAGGTTGAATTGCGCACCGGCAATTTTGATGAAGCATTAAGTGGCTATAATGAAGCCTTATCGATATGCAAAAGTGCAAATGATAAGTCAAAGGTGTTTAATGCACTTTCGTCATATTATGAAATAACCGGGCAAAGCCAAAATTCACTTGATTATTTCAAAAAGAAAATTAAAGAAATCGAGAAGTATGTACAGTCCTTACACGTAATGGTTAACCAGGTATTTCATATTGGGAAATACATTAATGCTGGAAAAGAAAAAGAGGCATTCGATCTGTTGAACAAAATTAAATCCGAACTTGAACCTCCTTTGGATAAAGTGGCTTCGTATGGGTTTCTATTTGCATATCTGGAGTTAGATGATGCCGACAATGCTGAGAAAATGATACCCAAAGCAGAACAATTAGCGAAAGGTTTTGGTCAAGAATCTCTACTTGTTAATATTATTTATGCATGGGGCCGGATTTATCAGATCAGGGGAGAATATGAAAAGGCTATTGAGAATTATAAAGAATTTTTTGAGTTGCAGCCAACCAGTTATGCCATGAACAGAAACATTGCAGAGTGTTACAGAAACCTGAATCAGCCAGATATGGCTGAAAAACATATCCTTGAAGCTTTAAAATATTACCCCTACCGGCCAAAAATTAATTACGAAGCGGCTTTGATTTATCTCGACAAAGGTGAAAAAGAAAAGGCCCTTAAATACCTTAAATTAGCAAATGAAATATGGAAAGACGCTGATCCTGGCTATAAACCTGCCCAAATGGCAAAAGCAAAGTTTGAAGAACTGGTTATTGAATGATTTGCCATTATTTTTTTAATTTTGCCCCCAACAAATCATAAATCTGTTAATTGTTAATTTGCTAATCAATTATTCCCTAATGGATATTCCTTCAAAATACGATCCGTCGAAAACAGAAGATAAATGGTATAAATGCTGGATGGAGAAGGGCTTTTTCAAGTCAGAGCCTGATGATCGTGAGCCTTATACAATTGTAATCCCTCCACCAAATGTAACAGGTGTTCTGCATATGGGGCATATGCTTAATAATACCATTCAGGATATTTTGGTCCGTCGCGCAAGGATGAAAGGTTTTAATGCACTGTGGCTTCCCGGAACCGACCATGCATCCATTGCCACTGAAGCAAAAGTAGTGGCAAGTCTTAAGGAAAAAGGTATTGAGAAGAGTGAGATATCCCGCGATGAATTTATGAAATATGCCTGGGAGTGGAAAGAAAGGCATGGTGGCATTATTCTGGAACAATTAAAAAAACTGGGCGCCTCATGCGACTGGGACAGAACCCGGTTTACCATGGATGAGGCACTCTATGATTCTGTTATTGATGTTTTTATTGATCTGTATAACAAGGGGTTGATATATCGTGGCATCAGGATGGTTAACTGGGACCCTAAAGCGCTTACCGCCCTGTCTGATGAGGAGGTTATTCATAAAGAAGTTGACTCAAAATTGTATTATGTCCGCTATAAAGTTGAAGGGACCGGCGATGCCGGTGAGCAGGAATGGTTGACTATTGCCACCACCCGCCCTGAAACGATATTGGGCGACACAGCAGTTTGTGTCAACCCCAATGATGAACGGTATAAGCATCTTGCCGGGAAACATGTGCTGGTACCTCTGCTAAATCGTTCTGTACCTGTTATTTATGATGAATATGTTGATATGGAGTTTGGAACAGGCTGTTTGAAGATTACCCCTGCTCACGATATCAATGACTATGAGATTGGGATGAAGCATAAGCTGGAGGCAATCGATGTGTTTAACGATGATGGTACAATGAGTGAAGCTGCCGGGCTTTATATTGATGAGGATAGATTCGATGTAAGGGAGAAGATCACCATAGACCTTAAGGAAGAAGGGCACATAGTAAAAATTGAAGACTATGTTAATAAAGTCGGTTTTTCTGAACGCACAGATGTTCCTATTGAACCTAAATTGTCACTTCAATGGTTTCTTAAGATGGATCAGATGGCAGGTAAGGCGCTGGAAGTGGTGATGAATGATACCGTAAAATTTTACCCGGCCAAATTCAAAAATTCTTATCGCCATTGGATGGAGAATGTGAGGGACTGGTGTATTTCACGGCAGCTATGGTGGGGGCAACGTATCCCTGCTTATTTTTTGCCAAACAGAGAGATTGTTGTTGCTAAGTCGAAAGAGGAAGCCTGGAAGATTGCAAAAGAAAAATTTAATCTTCCTGATCTTAAATTGGAAGATATTAATCAAGATGAAGATGTGCTCGATACCTGGTTCTCCTCATGGCTCTGGCCTATTTCTGTTTTTGACGGGATCCGGTACCCTGATAACCGGGATATAAACTATTATTACCCAACCAATGATCTTGTAACAGCACCGGAGATCCTCTTTTTCTGGGTAGCCCGTATGATCATGGCCGGATTGGAATACAGGAATGAAGTTCCTTTTAAAAATGTTTACCTGACAGGCATTGTACGCGACAAGCTTGGAAGGAAAATGTCGAAATCACTCGGTAATTCTCCTGATCCTATTGAGCTGATAAATAAATATGGAGCAGATGGCGTTCGTGTAGGTATGTTGCTGACTTCGCCTGCCGGGAATGATTTGCCATTCGACGATGTTTTATGTGAACAGGGTCGTAATTTCAGTAACAAGATATGGAATGCGCTGCGGTTAGTGAAAGGCTGGAAAGTAGATTATGCGCTGGAACAACCCGGATCGAGTTCAGTATCGGTTAACTGGTTCAGTGCCAGGTTGAATGAAACTATAACTAACATTGATGATCAATATATTAAGTACCGCATTTCCGATGCACTGATGGCTGTATATAAATTGATCTGGGATGATTTTTGTTCATGGTACCTTGAAATGATCAAACCAGCCTTTCAGAAGCCGGTTGATAAAATTACCTATGAGCAAACTATTTTGTTTTTTGAAAAGCTGATGAAGGTGCTTCATCCTTTCATGCCTTTTATTACTGAAGAGATATGGCATCACCTCAGAGAGAGAGACCAAAAGGATTGTCTGATGGTTACAGAAATGCCTGTATCCAATACATTCGATCAGCATGTACTTGAAGCCTTCGAAATGGAAAAGCAGGTCATCATGGCCATTAGAAGTTTGCGAAAAGAAAAGAATATTCCAAACAAAGAACCCATTGAGCTTTTTATTAAAAAGAACCTTAATGAGGAGCCTGACCAAATGTTCGACAGTGTTATTAAAAAGCTGTGCAACCTTAGCAACATTGCTTATGTGGATGATAAAGTCGAAGGCGCTTCAACTTTTATTGTGAAATCAACCGAATTTTTCGTCCCTCTTGCCCAATCAGTAAATATCGAAGAGGAGATCAGTAAACTTGAAGAAGAGTTGAAGTATGCAAAAGGTTTTCTTACCGGAGTGATGAAAAAGCTGGGCAATGAACGCTTTGTACAAAATGCCCCGGCAGCGGTAATTGAAAAAGAACAAAAGAAAAAAGCTGATGCTGAAGCAAAGATCAAGGTAATTGAAGGGCAGTTGATTGCGTTACGTTTGTTGGAATGATATTCGAATTGCCTGTCAGGTGTTACACCTGACAGAAGAGAAGACGAAAAGAGAAAAGAGAAAAGCGAAAGGATTGATAGATCAAAGGATGATATACGGACTACCCCCCTGCGGATACGAAATGTTTTTTGGCTCCGGAGGAGCCAGATATTGGTAGCAAAGGCATCGAAAAAATGATAATAAGCCCCGTTAGGGGCGACATATATGAAAAGCGAGAAGCGAAATACGAAAAATGAAATACGAAAAATGAAAAGCGAAACACGAAAGGCGAGAAGCAAGATATCGGTAAAAAAGACTATTTTGTAATAATAATGCGCATAGAGGTTTTTGAGCCGCCCTCACCAACGAACTCTAATAGATAAATTCCTGAGCTGTATGCACCTGTCCGGATCCGGATAAATTTCGCCATCTCTAAATTCCGCACATAAACTATATCACCTAAATAATTAACCATTCTGATCTCGCAGATATTTGCAGGTATCTCAACATTTACAAAGTTAGTTGCTGGTATAGGATATACTTTTATATTAGATACTAACAAATCATCAATGCCAGGGCAAAAAATACCTGCAAGATTTGATGGTTCGGATTCACAGAGTGTGTATACGGCAGTAACATAGTACCAGTATGAACCGCCAAATAGTTCTCCATCCACGTAGGTTGTATCTAACACCAGTGAATCATTTATTTGTACATCATTACGATATACATTGAAGCCGAGCAATGAACGTACTCCATAATTCGGGCCTTTGGCATTGGGAGAAGGATCAATTCCACCAACTGGTGATTCCCAGGTAAGTACTACATTAAAGGTTTCTCCCACTAATTCCAATATAAGATACATTGGCGGATCACAAGCCTCCATCTCAAGAGCAAAGTCTTGTGAAATAACCCCGGTAATAAAGATCTCTTCAACTAATTCAGGTAAGTAGCCCTCTGCTGAGCAGATGACTGAATAGGTGCTTTCTAAAACCCCAACTGAATAAAATCCCTCTTCATCTGTGTAAACTGGCAAATTACTTCCTACCTCAATCATTGCAGCTTCTATTGGATCGCCACTCTCTTCATCAGTTACATAACCCTGCATAGAGGCTAGCGTAGTTTCACTAACCAAAATATTATCAATAGCCCAGTTGTTGATAGCATAGCTATTAGCACCATGTGCAATAAACCTGACTTTGGTAATTATTCCCAGAGCATAATCTGTGATGTTGTAAAATTTGTGATCCCATTCAATGTCACCATTATTGGCATACTCATCAATATATACCCAATCTGTTCCGTCCCACACTTCAACAGTTAAGAATTCAAGGCCTGTTGAGCTATAATCGTTCAGGTAGAGGTCAAATTCGAGAACAACATTCGGTGTAGCCATACGGGCATCAATTCCAATACTTTGTAGTGTGTAGGAATATCCGGTAGTTGCCGGGCTGAAGTAAAATTCAACAGCCGGTAATGGGTTCCCCAGATAATAGCCTTGCTGCCAGTTGCCTGGTTCAGGATCAAATGTCCAGTACTGTGCTGCAAAGTCTTCATCCCACGGCTCATAAAAGGGAATTGGAAGAATAACAGAATCACTATACAGGAACACGTCAGCTGTTACAACATCATTGTAGATAACATCAACTTCATAAGCTGAGCCATTATTGTATCCCATGGCTGAGGCCTTAACGTAGTATGAACCTACCTCTATGTCAGTAAAGTCATATTTGCCATTTTCATCTGTTATGATTTCTATACCTGAGGTATCCAGTGTTACAGTTGCGCCCTGTAAAGGCACAAGGGAAAATGCATCATATACAATACCGGTAATACTGCCATCATTGAGTATCTCTACCTCTGCCGGGCCATCAGTAAATGATTCACCCTCAACAAAGACGGCAGTTATATAATATTCCCCAAATCCCGGCCCGGGATAATCTAAATAAAAGGTATCAGGCTCGGGTACATAAGCGATCATATTTCCATTACGCCAGAGGTTGTAACCTAAAAATGTCTCCCGCTGATTACCATCAAAAACACCTCCTGCTGATTTAGAAGCTTCCAGATATACCTCGCCTGTGTTGTGAATTGGCTCCTGAATAATTGTTGTTAAAGGAACTGCATCACCCTCAATCTCAAGATATGCCTGGAGGTTCCAGTTGTAGTCAAGACCAAAGATTGATATCGGATCCCATGTTACACCGTCCATACAGATCATATCTCCATAGCCTGCTATAGCCGGGCCATCATCGGTACCTGCCGAATGCTCTCCTGCAGGTTGATCAATGTTCTCATAGCCAAACCATAACTCCTCAAATGCATTTATCTCTAAGGGTGTATCTAATACCACACTATTCCATTGGTTTATTGACAAGTTGCTTAATGGTTGGCTAACTATTAAATTACTTGCATTGTCGCCAGTCCACACTTTTAGTACATAGGTAGTGTTACTGTCAGTTGGGAAAAAGGCTATTTCAGTCATGATCATACCGTGATAAAATACCAGGTCTTCTTCTTCCCAGCGTGAGGCTACGAGGAAGGATCCGCCTGATGTCAATCCTATGGAGTAGAAGTTCTCCCCATCATCCCAATGTAACCAAAAATGTTCACCAGGGATATTCCATGTCAACAATACAGAGTCGTTTTCAAGCAATGTGCCTGAAAGATCAGTAGGAGGAAAAAATTCTGCACCCACTATGGCTTCGAAAGGCGGATCCATCGGGCAGCTCTCCCCCATATCATAGACGGATATTACATTGTAGTAATAGATGCCACCCGGACTTACTATGTCAACATAGCTGTTATTCGTCAGAATAGTATCATTTTGTTTTATATTATTTCTGTATACATCGTAACCCAATAAATTAAAACGATTACGCTCCTCAGGAAACTCATGCGCTGATTCGGCCTTATTAACTACGGATTCACCAATTATCTCAATGGTGGTTGGAGTAAGGACCATATCGCTATAATATGGCCCGAATACACCTGCACGAATAGCCAGCTGATCATAAGTAGTGTCCGGCATCCATTGATCAGGAGGTATGCGGCTGTAACTACGTCCTTGCCCGGCACTTGATTCATCTACTGCTGTTGGCGGCACATCAGGGAAAGTTCCTATCTGTTGGTGTGCAAGGTAGAATTCACCATTCGATACACATATTTCTAATTCAGTTATATCAAATGTGACCCAGCCATACTCTTCAGGTGTCCGCTCCAATGAACCAAGCAGCGTTCCAGGCGCGTCATCCGGGCCATCATCGTCATAAACATTTATTACAAACGGACTCAGAATATCACCTTCCGGCCAGGAGCCATCCCAGATATGCATAGTAAAACTAATCAGGTCACAGGGATATCCTTGCGGCGTGAAACGAACAGCAAACTCCCCGTTCTCCTCATTCCATGCTGCTACATTCTCCATTGTATCATCATCATAAATAATGTCATAAAGACCGAAATGCCACCACCACGGATCCCAATTCATAGAGACTACCATTCCATTTACCGATCCCTCAAAGCAATTGGGATTGAAGAAAAAATCACAAGTATAATATGTAAAGGGAAACGTTACCATTGATGATTTACCGTCAGTATATTGTGCTTCAATACCGGCAGTATATTCCTGGCATATCATAAGGTCTGTGTACATATATGTCAATGCTGTAGTAAAGGCCACGAGTGTATCTTCCATATATAAATTATATCCTTCTAATTCTCGGGCTTTGTTAGTTGCTTTATTGTAATACGATTGTGGTGGTAGCCATGTGGCTTTACCAATCATGCTGTTAACATGGAACTCCTGCGGTGGAAGGAATATCTCTGTAAGCTCAATATTTATTGTTGTATCGTTATAAACAGGAATATATAGCTGAACGTATGGATTATAATATTCAAGGTTTATTTCTAATGCATAATAGCCTTCCAACACTACCTCGAAGTGAACTCTTCCTGTCTCATCAGTATATCCTTCCAACTGCCATGCCGGGTCGCCATTCTCGTTATTGAAAATAACATGTGCACCAACTGCCGGATCGCCTGAATCTGTACGTACCATTAGTGTTACGCGATGATCCAGGCCTCTTGGTAGCACGTTAGAGAAGGCAGGTTCAGACCAATTATAAGTATATGCACTTACTACAGCATAACGATACCAACCATTGGCATACGATGTCCAGTCACTATCGGTATATTCAGTTTCTAATACAGCATCATCCTTCAAGGTCCATAATTCGGGGTTTAACTCATCACCTTCACTCAGAACCCAAACCTCGTAATGATCAAAATCACGAAGATCTGCCTTTTCTCCCTTTGGAATGAATCTGCCAAAGCCCACATCATAGGTGCCAGGCTTTACATTAGAACCGAACCTTGACAGCGCCTGGCTCTCTGATTCAGGAATATCGATCTTATCATTGTAACTCAGGATCTGCGCTCCATCAACTTCACTGTATACGAATGCACGCATCATAAAGTCAGCAAAGTCAGATGGGTTCCAAGGCATTCCACCTGATACATTTTTTGAATAACTTCTGTAAACAGGATTTGATTCATCAATAGCGATTGGAGCACAATCAGGGAAGTCGCCGCCCTGGATCATAACAACATAAAAGTCCCCATCAGGAATGGAAACAGCAAACTGTGAGAAATCAACATCTACCCAGCCATAATCAAAGGGCGTAACAGTTGTAATAGCCAGTTCAGTATTTGGTAAGCCATTCTCTCCGTCATCATCATAGATAGCAACCTGGAACGGGGTTAATGAATTGCCCGGAGGCCAGGTGCCGTCAAAAATATTAATCTGTGCACTGAAAATCTCTGCAGGATAACCGGCCGGGGTAAAGCGCAAGGCATTCATGTTTCCGGCTTCACTCCAGGCAGTAACGTTATCAGCTATGTTATCGTCATAAATGATCTGGTAGAAATCGCTGTACTCATACCATTCAACAAATGCCTCCATGTGTGCATTGTTACGCTCAGCCCAAACTCCTAATGCCGGATAAGGGAATTCGTAAAGCTGAAATTCAATTACAAAAATTGGGGGGTACTCACTAATATAAATATTTTCACAAATCTCTGATACATACCCTTCAGCCTCTACCATCACTGTATATGTTCCTTCAGGAACTTCCCAACAACATGTATCACCAGTGCCTGTAATACATTGATATATTGTATCACAACCCCAAACAGTAACAATAGCACCAACAATTGGAATCGGAGAAGCTCCAAATTCTGAAACCGAAACACAAATTATTCCATAACCATCAGAAAGAGGCTCATCGTGTACCTTCATATTTGTTAAATAACCCTGTGAATTTGTTTGTGAACCAAACACGAATGATAACAATCCAATAATTATCAGCAACTGAACCTTATTTATAAAATATTTCATGGTTTAATGGTTTACTAAAGGCATGTGTTACATGTTTATTAATTCCTGGTAATTCTCCACTCCTTAGGGTTACTTTGTGATATCCTTTGTGTACCTTCGTGGTAAAAAAGAACTTATTTTAACCCTTTATTCATATTAATTACAATGTGCTCACAAATATACAAAAATAATATATCAAAAGCAATTGCATGTTTGACTATGACAAGATTTGTATGCCTGTCAGGTGTAACACCTGACAGCACCTCTACAGATTGTATGCCTGTCAGGTGTTACACCTGACAGCACATCTATCCGTTAATCAATTGTGATTGCCCCATCACTTATAGGAATGGTGATTACCACCCCTGTACGCGCCTTCTGCCCTTTGTTAAAAGCAGTTACAAAATCAACTCTGAAAATCTTGAAAATGTTTTTTATCCCTGCATTGATCTCAACATAATCATAATCAAGATCTTTATTAAAATAACGGACACCTGCTACGGCCCTCCACTTGGTTCTTCGTAATAAGGGAAGCTTATTAAAAATGAATCCATTAAAATGGTGTTCATAATAAGCTTCCAAAAATGTTTTATTTGTACTATACGTATAATAATCAAGTAGTTGGTATGCTCCAGAAGTGGGATTGGTAATAATCGTCCTGTTGCCATCGAAATGATGAAAATCCATAAATTCCATATTCCGGTTATTAAAGAAAGTGCCGAATTGGCCATGATAATGTCCTTCTCCTATCAAGCCAAATTTTGATTCACCACTAAAACCTATACGCACAATGTCGTAGCTAACATCACTGCCAAAAATTCCGGAGATCCCTTTCTCATACGACAATATCATATCCGGGTATTTTGAGCCCAGGACAACCTTTTGCGGTACTGATATGTATTTTTGATTTATTACGAATCTGAATGACGCAGAAAAAATAAAAGCCTGGTTTCGCTCAAAAGCAGGGGTGAAATCATCCGGGTCTTGTGGGTTATTACTGGTATAATCACGGGAGGAATAATTCACCCATTTGTAATTTGTGGTATTCACGAGTGGTTTTCGTTCGGCATACTCTAAACCAGCGGTTAGATAGATACCATTGGTTAGCTCCGAATAATGTTTTGCTTTAAAAAATATTTTTTCATAGATCTTCATGTAATTGTTCTCATCCAGCAAGGTATATAATGAGTTGAGGAAGGGAGAAATTGGATTATTGGCATTATACTGCACGGGCTTAATACCAGCCGACAAGGTCAGGTTGGCGAATTTACCCGGATTATAAAAATAGTTGGAAATGATATCATAGCTCCACCTTTTGTTCGAAAATCCATAGCCAAACGCATGATCTACCGATATTCTTTTCCTGTTCGAGAAATTTCTTGCATATCCCATATCCAGCCGGATGTTCCAGCCTTGAACCGTGTTGAATTGTACGGTTGTAAGTGGCGATCCGATACTAAAAGTTGTACTGTCTCGGCCTCTGTAATAGTTATATCCCCATATCAAATCTTGCCATTTGAATTTATTCCTGCTTTTATCGAGTGAGTCATGGTGTTTTTTTGATTGATATACAGCCTGCAGGCTGTCCTCTGTTTTGTAATTTTTTATCTCCACTGATGTCAATGGAATAGGTCGATTTTGCTCCCAGTACATCGAATCCTTTTTATTAGCATCCGGATCTACTTTAATTATTTCATTTTTAAAGAATTTTTCATCGAAGTCATTGTTAAAGAGATAATTGGTGTTTTGTGAGTGAAACAGCCCGTTGCCGGCAAACTTTTTTCCGAAGAAATTGATGGAAAAATAAAACTGAAATTTTCGCGTAAGCGTCATCCAAATGCTATCCTCAACAGGAACCCTTGTTTTGATGATCCGGATTGAATCAATAAAATCAATTTGGGCCTCATGACCTATCGCCAGGTCAACGCTGTGAATAGCCCATAAATCCTCAATGATATAAATTGATCCCTTAAATACAGGATCAATCTTTCGTTTTGGGATTACACTTATTTTGTTAATCAGGTGATCACCATCCAGAAATGTACCTTCAAGTCGGTATTTATAATAAAACAACGCATTGTTTGCGATAGGGGATATATAGCCTCTTTGATTACGGTCGATGGGAATATTGATCTTGCTTTTATAAAAATTCATCATAAAAAAGGAGACGAAATTGATACTGAAGCCTTTGTCGTCACCACTCACTTTAGAAGAAACCATCTCTTCTTTTATTTGATCAGGTTGTTGAAAACTTATGATCGATTCAGATTCAGAGAGGTAAAAAATTCCAAGGATTGAATCATTTTCTGTGTTAAGTGAATCGCCAAACATCATTTCCGGGGCATCGGTCATCTCAAAGATCCCTTTGGTATAAACATCACAAACATAATTATTTACCTGTTGAAGATGATGTTTGCGCATTTTTATGGCATTGCGAATAATACCGTATGCCGGATCTTCTGCAGAAGCACTTATAACAACTTCCGTTAGCGTAATATTATCAGTTTGAAGTTTAATGTTCAGGATCAGAGGTTCATGAGAAATGTGAATCGATTCGATGTGTTTTTTATATCCAACATATTGAAATACAAGCTCATGATTACCCTCTGGTAAATTTAGTTCAAAAACACCTTCCGGATTTGTGGCAGTTCCTGTTGTTGAACCTTTAACAAACACCGTGGCAAAAGGTAATGGTTTCCCATCCATGTCAGTAACAATGCCCTTAACGATTCCTGCATCCACTTCATAATTGAATAAAGTTAGAAACATCCAAAGGAGGGGTATAATAATTTTCATCATAGTTGGAATTTGTTCGATGAACTATTGTGTAAACACATACTGCACGATATTCGCTCCCATCTTAAGGGCTTTGATCCTGGTTTCTTCCGAGTCTCTGTGTACTTCCACATCTTCCCATCCATCTCCCAGATCACATTCATAGGTGTAAAAACAAATCAGCCTACCTTCATAAAACAATCCGAATCCCTGGGGTGGTTTGTTATCATGTTCATGGATTTTTGGCAACCCGGTTTTAAATTCATATTTCTGGTGATAGATCGGATGATCAAAAGGAAGCTCAATGAACTCCAGATCCGGAAATACCAGTTTCATTTGTGGGCGGATATATTGATCTAACCCATAATTATCATCAATATGCAAAAACCCGCCTGCAAGAAGATAGTTTCTTAAGTTAACGGCCTCTTCCATTGAAAAGATCACATTTCCATGGCCGGTGAGATGAATTAGCGGATAATTAAATATATCCGGGTCTCCAGGCTCAACAGTTGAATAATCCTTTTCAATGTTTGTGCCGAGGTTTGTATTACAAAAAGCGATAAGATTGGTGAGGGATGTTGGATTCCCGTACCAGTCGCCACCTCCTCTGTATTTTAATAAGGCGATTTGGATTGCTGGTTGAGATCTGGCAGTAAGGAGGAGTAAAAAAAATATTCCAATAAGAAAAGTTTTTTGTTTCATAGAGTATAACGAAGAAGCATGTTTAATAAATATTAAAAAAGTATTTCGGTTACAATGTTAATCAAAATAATAACGAAATGTTACCAGTTAATTGCGAAATTATTTTTTTGGAGGTTATTTTTTAAATCAAACATCCTTTGCTCCTGTTCGTAAATCCGGAAAAATTATTGCAGAAAAAAAATCAGATGCCGGAGGCATCAAATGTTTATAGAAAATACTCTTTTTTTATTTCTATTTAATATGTGAGTAATCAAAACATGACTTACCTTTATAGTCATGAAAACCAAAGCAATAATTCTACTCATACTTGTTTTATTTAATTGCAACAGCATTACTGCCCAGGTATTAGAACAGGACTCCCTTGCCCTCGTGGCTTTTTACAACAGCACCGGCGGGCCCAACTGGACCAATAACTCCAACTGGCTTACCGGCCCGGTAAGTACTTGGTATGGGGTGACTGTACAGGAAGGTAGGGTAACTGAATTAGAAGTTTACAGCAATAATTTAAATGGTACATTACCAAATGAATTAGGACAACTAAACAAACTTATTAAGATCACTCTTTCCAATAACCAAAATTTGACAGGAAGTATCCCAGAGAATATTTTTTATATTAATAGTCTTGTTTGGTTAGCTATTGGGAATTGCTCCTTAACTGGAATAATTCCCAATAGTATTGGAAATTGTTCCTTTATGAAAAGTCTTTCACTAAGGGAAAACAACCTCACCGGCACTATCCCAGCTGAAATAGGCAACCTCGACAGTCTGAAGTATCTTTATCTATTCGATAACCAGCTCACCGGTTCCATACCGCCCGAACTGGGTAATTGTCCAAATTTAAAAAAATTGAGCCTTAACGATAACCAGCTTACCGGTTCCATACCGCCCGAACTTGCCGGATTAAGTAATTTAACAGTATTAAGTCTTCAAAATAATCAGCTTACAGGGAATATACCGGAAAATTTTTCTAACTTTTTTATTAATCTCGATAATACAATTTCATTAAATGTTTCAAATAACAATCTTGAGGGCAATCTACCTGAATCATGGAGTAGTCTGGTTTTTTTAATTGACGCATTGGATATATCCTGGAATAATTTTACATACATTCCACCTGTAAATTATAACTGGTTAATAACCTTCTTCCATATTGAAGGTAATAAACTCACGTTTGATCATATCGAATCGCACTACCAATCCTATCTGTCGGGTTTGTATTTCTTTTTTTATTACTATCCACAGGATTATTTGCTGGAAGAAATAGATACTGTGCTTGTTTCCGGAAGCAGTTACTGCATTTATTCAGGTACAGGCGGCGAATTTACCAATTACAAATGGTTTAGAAACGGTGAACTGATCCTTGAAAGCCCCGATGCCGACATACTACATCTTGAAAATATTTCTTATGCCGATACGGGTATTTACACTTGCACGGCCGACAATTCTTTGATTTACTTTTTAAAACTTTACCGCAGGCCTGTGCATGTTACCCTTGACACCGGTACTCAAATTTCACATAATTACTATCAAAAAAAGTATCCGGCCATCTATCCGAATCCTGCCAGTGAAGATATAACAGTTTTATTGCCCTTTGAATCTGAACCTGTCAATTTTATGATTTTTAATTTGGAAGGAAAATGTGTATTGACGGAACAGCACACTCAAGTTAATAATTCTGAAATAACAGTAGGAATTAAAGGTTTAAACCCAGGTATTTATTTATACAGGCTATTCAACCAATCAGGAATTATTAAAACGGGTAAAATAATAATTAAATAACTGGCTGCCGTTTCATCTTTTATCTGATGTCATTTATCTCCGTTCGAGCCAGCGGGGCAAGGGAGGGGGGGCTCTCTCATCCCCGGACTGAAGTCCGGGGCTATTTATTTTTATCCCGTTTATCCCGATCCCGATTCCTGTCTTCCTGTCTCCCGATTCCCGATTCCTGTCTCCCGATCCCGTTTCCCGATTCCTGATTCCCGTCTCCTGATTCCTAATTTCCCAGATAAACTGTATGACATGCCACAACACCGGCTGTTTCGGTCCTTAAACGACTGTTTCCGAGATTTATTTGGGAAAATCCGGCATTGTTTGCTTGTTCAGTTTCAGATGGACTAAAGTCCCCTTCCGGACCAATAAGAATTAAGGCGTCCTGACCTGATTGATAAATGTTTTTCAAATTTGAATTTCCTTCTGCATAAGAAGCAATGAATTTTTGACAATTAAATGGTTGA
>JAGLWB010000158.1 GCA_023133655.1 Bacteroidales bacterium | reverse complement strand
AAAGTAAGAAATGGATAGAGCAATAATCCCAAAGATCAGAGAAAAGGCAAATAAGCGGGATAAGAAGTTAAGGTAAACAGATTTCATTTTATAGTTATTTGTTTTTGAGAAAGTCTTTGATTACATAATAAATAGAAAGGGAGACTGCCCCTATAGATAGGACGAGGGTGAAGATTGGAAATTTAATCTTCAGCCAGGCATCCAGCTTAATACCAGCATATACTCCGGCAAGGATAATGAAAAGCATCTGGAAGGCAATGCTTGAGTATTTTGCATAACTATTAAGCGATTTTTTCCTTGAGTTTTGGTCCTTCATACTCAGTTTGGATCTTTTCGGTTCTGTATCCGGCATTATCCATATTACATGTACCTGTAAATTTGGCACCTGGTTCAATCGCTAGTTTATTGGTAGTAATATCTCCATGAATTTTTGCTGAAGCTTTAAGAGTAAGCAACTCAGAGATAGTAATCTGTGCTTTGGCCTCGCCTGATATTTCAGCATTTTTACAAATAATCTCTCCTTCAACACGGCCTGTTTCTCCAATAATAATTTTGCCTTTTGAATGAATGGATCCAACCAACGACCCATCGATGCGGATGTCACCATTCGACTTAATGTCACCTTTGATGGTAGTGCCGGCACCCAATAAATTAATGGATGGGGCATCGGGTATATTATTTTTTGCCATAATAAATTGTATTTAAGATAAGACACTGACCAGATTATGGTAATCTGCAAAGGTAATAAAAAACACAAAGTTATTCATGCCGAATATTCTTACCATTTTGAACATAGCTTTCGCTGGTTATGTATATAACGAATGTAATTGTGCTTAAGGCAAACAATACCAGTTTGTTACGCAGCTCCGTTTTCAATTATTACTACCTGAATTTCACATGATTTGAAAAATAATTCAAAAATAATTCTGATTTACATGCGATATTTTTCGGGTTTTCGGAACTATATAATAAAGAGGTGTCTCTAAGGGGGGTATTAAAAACCTTCAAAAGAGCATTTAGCAACTTTACATGGCGTAACCATGAGCAGTATAAAATTACTAAATCCGTGGATTCTTGCAAATAATATTTTCAATATCAATGCATTTTACTGTTTGAATAAAAATAATGTAATCAATAAACACCAAATAGATGATTAATGCCCATTATTATATCATTCCAATTTGTGAAATCAATCATTTAA
>JAGLWB010000157.1 GCA_023133655.1 Bacteroidales bacterium | reverse complement strand
GTTTTGTTACCACTGAAGCTTATACCGACAACCAATGGGAATCACTTCCTGATGGTGGTTATCGCTGGGCTGTTGAAGCTGTTTATTCAGGTGCAACATCCGAAGCTGCCTTGTCCAATATGCTTGGTAAGAACTGGTACTCAGAAGTAACCATCAATGTAGCCCTTTCATCAGGCAATAGCCCTGAAGGTGCTCAGGTTATTTTGGCCAATGAGGATGGCCTTCCTGCCCACCAGTATACAGCAATTGTTCCTGCCAGTGGCGTAGTAGTGTTCCCCGAAGTATGGAATGGAACATACGACCTGCTGGTAATGCTGTTTGGTTATAACCTTTGGGAGATGCTTGATTTTGATATAACAGGCGATATGACCATTGACGTTCTATTACTTGAAACTACTTATCCACCATCAGCCTTGTCTGTTGATCCCCTTACGCTGATTGCAACATGGCTTGCCCCCGGCGTTAGCCTGGATCTGCTGGATGAAACATGGGAGTCAGGTAGTTTTGCCACTAACGAATGGACATTCGATCCTTCACAGGGTAACTGGAATATCTCAACCCCCGGAAACCCCGGTCTTTCAGCCGAATTCTACTGGAGCCCATCAATTTATAACTATTCACATTCATTGGTCAGTAAAGCGTTTTCCGGACTGGGAATGCCTGATATTATGCTCGAGTGGGATCTTTACCTTTCGAACTTTTCGACTGCAACCGTTGAGAACATTGATGTTGAAGTGTACAATGGTACAGACTGGGTATTGATCAAACATTATGACAACCAGGGAGGTAGTATCCCCTGGACACATGAAACATTTAATATTACCGCGCATACCCAGGGAGTTCCTGATTTTAAAGTGAGGTTCAGGGCCTGGGGTGCTGATTCCTATAACATCAATAACTATAATATTGACAATGTCCTAATATACGGTGAGGTTGAAGAGGATAACAGAGCTGTGATAGGTTATAATGTGTATCTGGATGATGCTATTGCCGGTTTCACAACAGAAACATGGTATCAATATCCCGGAGCTTTGATTAATTGGGGACAAACCTACCTTTCCTCTGTTGAAGCTGTTTATGCCAGTGGTGTTTCTGATCCAATATACTGTATCTGGACATCAGAATATTTGCCACCGCCAACTAACCTTGAAGGTGTTGACGTTGGCCACACAGCTTATCTGACGTGGGGCCCGCCTGCCTTAGGTGACAATCCGGCTGACTTTGGTTTTTCTATCTCAGACCGTAAAATCGATCAACCCTCACCACTCGCAGAAACAAACGATGATAATCCATCCACTGCCAATACAAATTCAAGAGAGATATGGGATCTTCAGTTCTCATATGACCTGCAAGCTCTTACGGGCGCTCTTGGAAATGCAGGTGCTGAGACAGATGGTGCTTACCTGTATTCTACAAGATGGGCGTCTAATTTATTACATAAGTATACCTTAGATGGAACTTTTGTTGAACAATTCTCTATCCCGGGTGTTAGCGGCTTAAGAGACCTTGCTTTTGATGGTAGTTATTTCTACGGCGGTAATGCCGGAAATACCATCTACCAAATGGACTTCTTTAACAAAATACTTGTATCAACTATTAGTACTTCAGCTCAGGTGAGGTCAATTGCCTATGACTCAGATAATGACGCTTTCTGGGTAAACAACTGGGGTAATATTTTGAGTCTTGTTGACAGGACAGGAGCAGTTATTGCTACTATGGGGCCCCCACCAAGTATGTATGGATCAGCGTATGATAACTTTACTGAAGGTGGCCCATTCCTGTGGATACATACCGGTACATCTACAGGTGGTGGTTGCCAGATTGAACAGATGAGTATTGCTACAGGAGCTTTAACAGGTGTTACTCACAATGTAAGTGGTGAGCTTGGTAATAGCGGTATCGCAGGTGCCCTTTGGATACAGCCCAATATTGTACCTGGTAAACTTACTCTGGGTGGCCTTGCACAGGGAACTCCGGATATGATGTTCGGATATGACATGGGTGATTATTCTCTTGCACCTGATAACCTGATCGCGTATAACATTTATCGTGATGGTTCATACCTTGACCAGGTTGATTCAGCAACAAATGAATATTATGATGAAGACTTATTAGCCGGATGGTATAGCTATTCTGTAACAGCAGTTTATGGCGATCCGACTCCTGGCGAATCTATGCACGAAGGCCCGATAGATCTTTACATCGAAGGAGAAGGAAACATTGAGGGAACAGTCACACAGTATGGCTCACAGCCCGTACCTATCGTAGGCGCTACTGTTACAGCGACCAGCGAGTTTGACACCTATGTTACAACTACAGGATCAGGTGGTTTTTATACATTGACTGATGTTAATGAAGGTAC
>JAGLWB010000156.1 GCA_023133655.1 Bacteroidales bacterium | reverse complement strand
CCGATTTTACGACATTGTTATTTTCTGGTTACAGATACACCAATGACTATAGGGATACAGGGGGATTGGGGTATTGGAAAAACAAGTCTATTAAACATGATTGCTGCCTATTTAAAAAGCAAAAATGCATATGGGTTAATCTGGTTTAATACCTGGCATTATTCAATGTTTGGTCAGGAAGAGTTCCTGGGAGTTGCTGTAATTAAGGGGTTACTTGATCAAATCAAGAGTCAGTTCTCTATTAAAGAGGAGAATGACTTCTTTAAAAATGCAAATGAAAGGCTTGGTATGATACTTAAAAGTACCAGGTTCAGTGCTTTTGGTTTGAGTATTGGTGGGGAAGAGGCACTGGGGAAAAAAACCAGTCAAGTGGAATCTCTTGGATATCAAGATATATCTTCGGTCATGTTGGATTTCAAAGATAACTTCGAAAAACTTATTCAACACATCATAGATGATATAACAATTGATGGTAATAAAATTGAAAAAGTGGTTTTCTTTATTGATGATCTTGACAGGGTGAAACCGGTGAAAGCCTTGGAACTACTTGAATCTATTAAAAATTTTCTGGATGTTAAGGATTGTGTATTTATTCTGGCTGTGGACTATGAAGTAGTTCAAATTGGTATGGCGGAGAAACTTGGCAAGGATCTTCAAAAAACAAGTGGTAAATCATTCTTTGATAAAATAATTCAATTGCCATTTACAATGCCTTCGACCAGCTATAAGTTAGAAAATTACATTCAAGTCCTACTCAAGAATGCCGACTCACGATTTAATCCTTCAAAAGATGATCTGGGATTTTATGAGGGAGTTACCTCCGTTACGATCGGGAAAAACCCGAGAAGTATTAAAAGAGTGATAAATTATATATCCTTAATAAGGAAAATTGAGGCAAAAGGCAAAAGTGAATCATATAAGGGAATCAGAGATTCAGAGGATAGGAGAAAAATCCTTTATTCGATTATTTGTATGCAGGTGGCTTGGCCGGAAATTTTCGCTCATTTTGTAAAATCTCCCACAGCAAATACAATAAAAAGTATTGAGAATTGGGATTATTTGAACCAGATTCCATTCATCGACAAACTATACAATCGTACGCCCAACAAAGAACAGTTAAAAAGTAATATATCAGCCTATTTTGATATTTTATTTGATTTGCTTGATAAAGATGATAGTGGTCAGATCAGTAAAGCTGAATTAAAACCTGTATGGGGGATTTTACAGATGGCCAGATTAACGAATGTTAAAGACTTTAGACAGCCAATTGATATTTTCTTCGATAATATGGAGATCAATTGCAATAAAAAGGATAAAGATGGCACATATTTAAAGATTAGAGATCTCTTAAAAAAATCTAAATGGCTTACCAGTGCAAAGATTGATTATAAGATGTCAGGTAAACGATATGCAACAATTGTTCATAACAGAAAGCAGATTGGCAGTTTAGTTACGTTAAAAACCCAACCTTTCATTTTCCGATTGGGGATTGATGAAAATATGATTATTGATCACCTCAGTCAGCAATTCAAAGATGAGTTGGACATTGAAAATATTATTACAATTATTAGTGATGACAGTCTTACCGGATTTGGAACTACCCTTGTTGACATGAAAGGATTGGCCAAGATTGATGGCAAGCTTGCTATTAAATTTTTAAATTTATTACATGATTTTATTATTTTAACCTGAAATAGTTGATGTCCGGATAGCACATCAGAAATTATATTTAATCTTCGTATAAATCATCGAGTTATCGTCATAACGGCCAAACATACCCCTTTCATCGCCAACGAAAATATTTGAACCTAATAATATTGAGAAACTGTCGCTGAAATCATAGGTAACTTTGGGCCTTATCAACGCATCGCCGTAATTAAGCCCGATGTACGAAAACAGTTCAAGATGCAAGGTTTCACGCATTGCATCGTAGCGGGCAAGGAAAGTCATGGTGTTTCCAAATTCTTCTTCAACAATAAAATCGTTATAATCCATAATGTACTTCTGAATGAACTGAGCACTCAATTTCAGGTTACCAATACCATAATCAAGTCCAACAACATAGTGCAAATAATTTTTTTGTATGAGAGCACCGTCTGCAGTTGGGTCAGCTGTTTGGAAATATTTCCCATTGTAATAAGCGGCTTCACCACGAAGCACAAAACTCTTAATCGTTGACGTAAATGAACCTCCGGCTACATACAGGCGGTGATGCTCAGGAGTGATCAATAATCCGGTAAGCACCGGATTGCCCATTGAATCCATGTCAAATTGCTTTTCAGTATACATACCTGGTGTGGCATCCCAGGT
>JAGLWB010000155.1 GCA_023133655.1 Bacteroidales bacterium | reverse complement strand
ACAATGATTGTAGGTTTCCTGGGATGGTTTCAAACTGATAACATCTATGAATGGTGGCATCCGCAAAGATTATTGGGTTATTATGCAACATTTGGATTGCTATTGGGATGTGTATATTTCTTTATTGGAAGAATAAAAAAAGATAAGGAACTCAATAAACATTCTCATTTCACTGATTGGACTTTCCTTATTTTGCTATTTCTTACTACCTTAACCGGGATTCTGGTTCATTTTTTTAGAATTTACGGAATGCCAATGGCAACATATTATATGTATGTTATTCATCTGATGGTACTTTTTCCTATGTTGATGATAGAAGTCCCGTTTTCGAAATGGTCACATCTTGCCTATCGTCCGGTTGCCATTTATTTTTCAAACATTCTTAACAGGGCTAAAGAATTACAGAAGAGTTAGATTCCTTCCCTTCAACAATAAAAAAACCTTCTGCTTATTGCATCAGGCCTTCCAGTGTAAAGTCATCATCTGTTAAACCCTGGTCAAATTTTATGTTGGAGAGCAGTATTTTGGTTGAATGCCTCTTTTTAATGTCGGTCATCACCACCTCCCCGGCATTCCAGTACTGCCCGATCTTCTGGTATTTATAGGTGGCCTCCTTGATTTTTTTATCTTTCTTGAAATACTCCATAAAGATGGGGTAATAATTAGTTTTATCAAGGGTGAGGATGATCTGGGAATAGGACGATTTATTTGATATGGGTATTAATCTTAGTACATAGATACTATCTTCAATATGCATAAGTTCTGGCGTATACCGTTCGCTGTAAGGTTTGGATTCCATATCCTCATAGGAAAAGTCGGTACCTGTAAAAGCCTGACTTTTGGCCAGCAGGGTGATTTTTTTTGGCTTTTTAAAAGCAGGCATGTAAAGCCACATTACACCATCAGGCATTGATAAAGTTGCTATTCCAGCCTGGGATTCAGGCTGTGTATAACGGTATAGTCTATAATCCGTACCTTTTTGCATCATGGTAGCTTCCCTGATCTTCTCCTTTCCGTCTTTATTGGTCAAAATGATTTTCACATCCCCCTGCTTGTCTTTAGGAGAAAGCATGAGATCATCCATATTTTTAAGAAGGGTTGCCGGATCCTGACCGGAGGTATTGAATGAAACAAAGCTGAAAAATGTTATTGCAG
>JAGLWB010000154.1 GCA_023133655.1 Bacteroidales bacterium | reverse complement strand
TATCAGTTGACAGGAATAATATATGCGTTGGTGATCCGGGTACTATTTCCCTTGCCGCCCAGGGTGGGAGTGGAGATATTTTGAACTGGTACATGGATGATTGTGGTTCTGTATTAATAGGAAGTGGCGATATAATCGTTTTACCTGTTCCTTTTGTATCTACAACGTATTATGCAAGGTGGGAAAACGCATGTGGAGTTTCGACATGTAACTCATTAACAGTAAATATTATTGAACTTCCTACAGTTGATGCGGGGCCAGATCAAATGATTCAGTTTGGGGATTCAACCACACTGCAAGGTTCAGCATCCGGCAATGGATATGATTTGATTTCCTTTTCATGGGTGCCGGGCTCAGGCTTGAGTGATCCCTCGATATTAATGCCTTCTGCCAGCCCTGATACGTCAACTACATATACCTTAACAGTTATAAATGAATTTGGTTGTTATGCATCCGACATGACAGGCATTACAGTTGGTCCTCCCGGGTGGGGAGTCACTCAAACTCCTGTTTCGCACATTATTTCCATACCTTTATCTGCAAATCCTAACATCGATGGGGAACCGATATTGACAGGAGATTTTATTGGAGTTTTCTTTGAAGACGGAGAAGAAGCTATATGTGGTGGATTGGAAGTGTGGAATGGTCAGGCAAGTATTGCAGTGATAGCTTTTGGAGATGATCCGTTAACGACAGATAAGGATGGGTTTAGTACCGGTGAGGACCTTGTGTGGAAAATCTATTCATGGAGTGAAATGACTGAATTTGAAGCTGTGGTTGAATATGACCAAACATTACCAAATTATGATGGGAAATTCGTACCTGATGGGCTCTCCTCGTTGATTTCATTATCAGCTTCTTCGGGTGCTGTGGTGCATTCAATAACTATTCCTGAAGGGTGGGGTGCTATTTCTAGTTATGTGGATCCGGAAAACGATTCTGTTGAGGTGATATTCTCCTCAATTTTAGCAGACTTGGTAATCCTTCAGGATATGGCGTATGTCTATTGGCCTCAATATGGAATAAACACTATTGGAGAGTGGGAAACACATACAGGCTATAAAATTAAAATGGATAATGAGGCAATCTTATTGATGACTGGCGAGGAAGTACTTAATAAAACGCTATACCTTGAAGCTGGGTGGACTCTGATGCCGGTTTTGAGCAATATTCCGGTTGCTTCTGCTGATATTTTTGGTCCCATTGGTGATACACTTGTAATAGTTAAAGAAGTTGCGGGAAATAAGGTCTATTGGCCTCAATTTGGCATAACTTCACTGGATTACTTGATACCCGGTAAAGCATATATGATCAATGTGACTCATGACTGTTCGATAGTATTTCCGGAAAGTGATGCAAGTATGACCAATATCCCTCCTGATATTAATGATGATGAATTGAATAATCCATGGAATGTAATTTCTAAAACGCCTAATTCTCATGCTATTGCGTTAGATAATAAGGCCTTTGGCGATGTAATATGCCAGGAAGATGTAATTGGGGTTTTCGGAACTAGTGGTTTATGTTATGGTTTAGCGACCATATCAACGACAGACGAAAGTGCAGTTCTTATGGCATATGCTGATGATGCTTCAACTGAACTGCCAGACGGCTTTATCGAAGGAGAAACCATGAGTTTTAAGCTTTTCAGGCCTTCTGCCGGGAAAACGATTGATTTGGAAGTAGCTTTTAATGAAATCTTTCCACATACCGGATATTTTGTATTCAATGGTATTTCGGCAATCACAAGTTTTCAGGAAACGACCTTTAGCGTGGAGGAAAACAATATCCCTGTAGATTTTCTGATCTACCCAAATCCAGCCAGTAAGAACCTCTATATTATGCCAACCGGATCAACATCATATCCCTTTATGGTATCTATTATTGATATGAAAGGAAAGGTGATGTTTGAGGCAAAATTTGAACATGATGAGGTTTCGGAAATTGAGGTGAAAGCATTTCCAAACGGTATCTATGTGGTTAAAATATCTGATAAAAATACTATCAGGTATAAGAAATTTATAAAAGGATAATCAAAAAAAAATAGTATATATTCTTGTAGATAAGTCAGATATAAATCATCATATAAAGTATTAATTTAATACAAAAATAAGATATATCTCGAATTCGATGAATGTAAATCTTGAAAAATTAGTTGACCTGTTTCTCTTAAAGCATGGAACTTCAACCGATCCCATTAATATATTTTTTGCTCCTGGCCGGGTAAATCTTATTGGTGAACATACTGATTATAATTATGGAGTTGTCTTGCCTTGCGCTATTAATTATGGGACTTTTCTTTTGGCAAGAATAAATCACACAAATAAGATCAGGTTATCAACAACAAATTTTAGATATTCTACCACTGTTACTATTGACAATAGTTTTCAACCCCATTCAAATGAATGGGTGAATTATCCGCTGGGTGTTTTTAATGAATTTTTTAAAATGGGTATTTCCATACCCGCTCTTGACCTGCTGTACTCTGGTAATATCCCGAGTGGAGCGGGCTTGTCATCCTCTGCATCTATAGAAATGATTACTGCTTTTGCAATTAACGACATCTCTGCCCTCAACCTTGGGATGATCGATTTAATCAAGATGTCACAAAGAGCAGAAAATTCTTTTGTTGGAGTAAATTGTGGCATAATGGATCAGTTTGCTGTTGGAGTCGGACAACGGGATCATGCAATTTTATTAGATTGTAAGACACTGGAGTATGAGCAGGTAGCGATAAACTTTACAGATTACATTTTGATAGTCGCAAACACCAATAAAAAAAGGAAATTATCAGATTCAAAATATAACGAACGAGTGCTTGAATGTAATAAAGCCTTAAATATATTAAAGAAATATGCACCTATTCAGGCGCTTGGTGATCTTTCTGTTGATGACTTTGAACAATATAAAACCAACATTGAGGATGACATCCTTAGAAAAAGGGTGGCGCATGTTGTTTATGAGAATGAAAGAGTTAGACAGGCTACCGAAGCGTTAAAAAGTAATGATTTGTCTTCTTTTGGTCTATTAATGTATGATTCTCATTCCTCTTTACGGGAAAACTATGAAGTAACCGGATATGAACTTGATTCGCTGGTTGAGGCAGCCTTAGCACAAAAGGGTGTTTTGGGGAGCCGCATGACAGGTGCTGGATTTGGTGGTTGTACTGTTAACCTGGTTCACCAAAGTCATGCTGAGGAATTTTTGTTAAATGTTGAGCAAGTTTATTATCGAAAAACAGGCTTAATGCCTGATTTTTATCAAATTGAGATTTCCGGTGGCGTTAGAAGATATTCCTAATATTATAGCATCTCAAGAACTTTTGACTCAATAACTAATTGTAATAATATTTCCTTGAAACTAACGTTTTCATAATTCATTCATTTATTGTACTTTTGCGCCATGTTAAAAAAGCCGGTTTTTGTTTGGTTCATGTTACTTGCGATTCTTGGAGTTAGCTCATGCAGCAACTACCAGAAGCTTTATAAGAGTGACGATGTAGATGCTAAGTATGAAATGGCTCTCAAGTATTATAACCAGGAGAATTATTACAGAGCGCTTGAGTTACTTGAAGCTGTAATTCCTTTTTACCGGGGAACAGAAAAGGCAGAAGATCTTTATTACTATTATGCTTATGGCCATTATCACCAGGGAGATAACATTCTGGCTAGCTATTACTTTAAACGATTTACAAAAACTTTTCCCCAAAGTAAATATACTGATGAATGCTTGTATATGGCAGCCTATTGTAAGTACCTTGATTCTCCTGTTTACAGTCTGGATCAGACCAATACGATCGAGGCATTAATTGAGCTTCAATTGTATATAGATGTGTTTCCTGATAGCGAAAGGGTTGAAGAAGCAAATGAACTAATGGAAAACCTTAGGAATAAGCTGGAGAAAAAAGCATTTGAGGTTGCTAAGTTGTATATAAAAATGGAAGATTATAAAGCAGCAATCACTTCTTTTAAGAATTTGCTTGAAAGTTTTCCTGATTCCCGGTATCAAGAACCTGTTTTGTTTAATATTGCTAAAGCACAATATTTTTATGCATTGCATAGTATCGAGTCGAAGAAAAAAGAACGATTCATTGAAATGGTTGAGGTTTACGATGCATATATTGCCTTATATCCTGATAGTGAGCATGCTAAGCAGGTTACTACGTATTATAATAACTCAAGAGAGTATTTGTCATCAAATTAGAAAATAATTAATATTTATTCATATGGACTATAAAAAAGTAAAATCTGATACATCAGCAATTACAAGAACAGTTCGTGATTTTGATCAAGAAACGGGTAATATTTACGAATCAGTGGCTGTTATGTCGAAAAGGGCAAACCAAATCTCTTTGGAGATGAAAGAAGAACTTG
Organism: Bacteroidales bacterium; assembly: GCA_023133655.1. GTDB lineage: Bacteria > Bacteroidota > Bacteroidia > Bacteroidales > JAGONC01 > JAGLWB01. The sequence goes on along the minus strand of JAGLWB010000154.1, from coordinate 11,659 downwards.
ATAGAAAAATTGCTGAATTTGCTTCCCCAACAGATAACCTGGAAGAAGTATTTGAAAACAGGGAACAGATTGAGATTGCAAAGTTTTATGAACGGGTTCCAAAACCTACATTGATTGCTGTTCAGGAATTTCTTGATGATAAGATTTATTATAGAAACCCACTAAAAGAGAGCAAAGCGTAAATTTAATAATAGATTTTAATTCCTTCTTTTGAATGTTTTCAGGAAAAAAGATTCTTATTGCAGTAACAGGTAGCATTGCTGCTTATAAGATAGCTTATCTTGTAAGGTTACTTGTAACGAGGAAAGCAGAAGTTCGGGTTGTAATGACACCTGCTGCAAAGGATTTTATCACACCATTAACGCTTGCTACATTATCCAATAATCCAGTTCTTTCCAAACCATTTAATCAGGATGATGGTAGTTGGAATTGTCATGTGGATTTAGGAAATTGGCCTGATGTTATGCTGGTTGCCCCGTTAACCGCCAATACACTGGCGAAGATGGCTCATGGAATTACTGATAACTTTTTTCTATCAGTGTACCTTTCTGCAAAATGTCCGGTATTCTTTGCTCCAGCGATGGATATTGATATGTACAAACACCCGGCCACATCTGAAAATATTCGAAAATTAAAATCATTTGGACATTACTTGATCGAACCACAAGTTGGCGAGCTGGCCAGTGGTTTAAGTGGCCCTGGCAGAATGGAAGAACCTGAAAAGATTGTTCATCTTCTTAACGATTTTTTCCAAAAAAAAAGGGAACTCATCGGTAAAACCGTATTAATCTCAGCAGGGCCTACTTTTGAAGCTATTGACCCTGTTCGGTTTATTGGAAATTATTCTTCAGGGCTTATGGGATACGCGTTAGCTGAAGAGGCCTTAAAAAGAGGGGCAGAGGTTATTTTAGTCAGTGGACCAACCCATGTTGAACCTTCAAGTAATGAAATAAAATTGGTTAATGTTGTTTCAGCTGAAGATATGTTTGTTGAATGTGATAAATATTTTCACAAAGCTGATATTTCTATAATGACAGCAGCTGTAGCTGATTATACACCCTCAGAACCTTCCGGAAAAAAAATAAAAAAAGAAGAAAGTATCAAATCCATTGAAGTAAAACCAACTAAAGATATCCTTTCATCTTTAGGGCAAAAGAAAAGAAAAGATCAATTCCTTGTTGGGTTTGCATTGGAAACGGATGATGAGGTTGCTAATGCTGTGAAAAAATTGCATAATAAGAAACTAGATTTGATCGTTTTGAATTCATTGAGAGACGAAGGAGCCGGATTTGGAAAACAAACGAACAAAATCACTATTATCGATAAAGATGAGAACCTGACTCATTATCCTTTGAAAGAAAAATCAGAAGTCGCAAAGGATGTGATTGATAAAATACTGGAGCTTGCAAAAAAATAATGCCTTGGCAGATTTTACTGAAATACATTGACCAATGATAAAAAAAATCCTATTTGTTTTTCTATTGATTATTGCTGCCTTTCAAGGTCAGGCACAGGAATTTAAGGCTACGGTTAGTGTCTCCTCTGCCCAGTTGGAAGGAACTGATAAACGCGTATTTCAGGAATTGCAGAAGTCCCTTTATGAGTTTATTAACGATAGGATTTGGACCAATTATTCGTTTGGGGTTGAAGAACGCATTGAAGTTACTTTCATGCTCACTTTGCAAGAGCGTATTTCCAGTGATGAATATCGTGCCAGACTGAATGTTATTTATAAAAGGCCTGTATTTAAAACATCATATGAAACGCCGATGTTTAACTATATAGATAAAGATATTCGATTCAGTTATAATGAAGGAGAACCCCTAAATTATTCTGATAATATGTTTACTTCCAACTTAACTTCCATTTTTGCTTATTATCTTAATATTATTTTGGGGATGGACTTTGACTCCTATATGCTTTTTGGGGGCACACCCTTTTTTCAAAATGCCCAATCTATTGTTAATTTGGCTCAAAGTACACCTGAACCTGGTTGGAAAGCTTTTGAGAGTATGAAAAACAGGTACTGGCTTGTTGAGAATTTGTTAAATTCATCCTATTCCCCTATACGTCAATTTTATTATAAATACCATCGGCGTGGTCTTGATGTTATGTCCGAAAATATTGAGATGGGACGGGGATCTATCTCCAACGCTCTTGAAGACCTGAGAAAAGCAAACAGATCCAAACCTGGATTATTCCTGATGCAACTTGTTCTTGATGCCAAAAGAGATGAGTTAAGAAATATTTATATGGAAGCTGCCCCCATGGATAAGACTAAAGCTGTTAATATTCTGGTTGAGATCGATCCTGCTAATGCATCTTCTTATCAGAAAATTTTATCTGACAGAAATTAATAAACAGTGTAGGCCATGCTTGTCCATCTTTCCGTTGAAAATTATGCCTTAATTGAACAACTGGAGATTAGTTTTGACAGAGGCTTTTCGGTTATTACCGGTGAAACAGGGGCTGGAAAATCAATCTTACTTGGTGCTTTATCATTGATACTTGGACAAAGAACAGATACAGGCGTTTTAAAAGAAAAAGCGAAAAAGTGTATCATTGAGGGTACTTTTCGTATTAATAATTATGGCCTGGAGTCATTTTTTGAGAATAATGATCTTGATTATGACAAGGAGACTCTTTTGAGAAGAGAAATAAACCCGAATGGGAAATCAAGGGCATTTATTAATGATACCCCGGTTACCCTTAATGTATTAAAAAGTTTGACCGAAAGACTTATTAATGTTCATTCACAATATGAAACCCTAACCCTTAATGATGCCAACTTTCAACTTTCTGTTATTGATGTATATGCCGGCTTAACAGAAAAAACTGATGATTTTAGTGATGCTTACAGGTGTTTTGTCAGATTTAAAAAGGAACTTGATGATCTCCTGGAAAAGGAAAAGCAACTTAGGGCCGACAAAGATTACTATCAGTTTTTATATGATGAACTTATTGGCTTGAATTTGTCGGTGGGAGAACAGGAAAAACTAGAACAGGAATTGGATATACTGAACCATGCTGAAGAGATTAAGTCAAATCTCTATAAGGTATCAAATCTTTTGCAGTATGCTGATGATAACCTCCTTGATAAGATGACTGAAGTTAGGAGTATACTGAATAACCTCACCAGGTATTATCCGGAAATAAAAAACATTTTTGACAGAATTGATTCGAGCCTGATAGAGTTAAAAGATACAACATCTGAGATTGAGAAAATCGAGCAAGGTGTAAATTATGATCCCGCCAGGATTGAAATCATTGAAGAACGCCTGAACCAAATTTATAAGCTGGAACAAAAACATCAGGTAAAATCCGATAAGGATCTTATTGAAGTATTGCAAAAAATTGAGCAGAAATTATCGGAGATAACCTCTTTTGATGATAAAATATTATCACTACAGAACAAGGTCCACCGCAATGAAATTGAATTAAGAAGCCTTGCAAATAAAATTTCCGCAACCAGAAAGAAAGCATTACCAGAAATCGAAAATGAGCTGATTAACAGGATTATAGAGCTTGGTATGCCGGAGGCTGCATTCAAAATTGATCACATAATTGAAGATGCATTTACCAAGGATGGTTTTGACAAGGTAAGGTTTTTATTTAATGCAAACAGGGGAGGGGAGTTAAAGGAAATTTCAAGTATTGCCTCTGGCGGAGAACGGTCGCGGCTTATGCTTGGTATTAAATCGATGATCACAAAAAACAACCTGCTTCCTACCATCATTTTTGATGAAATTGATTTGGGAGTTTCAGGAGAAATTGCAGGAAAAATGGGATCAATACTTCAGAATATGGGTAACGACATGCAGGTGATCGCTTTAACCCATTTACCACAAATTGCTGGCAAAGGAAAAAATCACTTCCTGGTTTATAAGGAAACTGACACTGATACCACAAGGTCTTTGATAAAAAGATTGAATAAACAGGAAAGAATCACTGAAATAGCAAAAATGCTCAGCGATGAAACCATTACCGATGCCGCAACCAAAACTGCAAAAGAACTATTGGATCGCTGACACTAATACAAAACTGCAGGTAGCGGAGTTAAATGTTTTCTGACCTCACCCGGAAAGTGACGATGCAGAACATTTACCATGACGGCGGCTTTTCCAGTGTGGGTATGAGCTTGCGGGCTATGAAAATGTATAACCGTAGCTTAGATTGTGATGATTGCCCGGATGTTGAGTGACAACTTGTGATTACTTAGTTAATTCGAATCGTGTAATGATATACGACGGGTTTTGATGCTTTTTCTTTTGTCTTTTTTCCCTCTGCTTGCTCTTTAGGAGTCGAATAAGTGATGTTAACAGATGGTTTCTTTTTTGGAAGCCGAAAATTAATCGTAGTCCGCATAGTCGCTGTTACTCTGATACCCCTGTTTTTTGCTTTTTCGTATATAAGTTTTTTTACAACTCTCAGGGCTTCTTCATCGCAGCCATATCCCAATCCTTTTCTAACTTCAGCATCAATTACTTTTCCCAGGTTGTTAACTTTAAATTTAACATAAACTTTTCCTTCAATCTGTTCCCTTAACGCCTCCTTAGGATAATCGAGATTGTTGCGAATAAACAGCTTAAAGGCAGTAGCTCCACCCGGATATCTGGGCAATTCAATGAATTTTTTTTCCTTTTTCTTTTTATGAGTTTTTTTTGGAGACATACTATAGCTTTAATAGTGTAAAGATAATTAAAAAAAAATTGTACTTAATTTAATATTCATTATTATTGCGAAGGTGCAAAGACTATTGATAGCTTTTTTTACATAATGTATATGAATCAATTAGGCTAAAACAGGCTTGCAAATATTTTTTTTGAAAATAAGAAGATTTCTGTATTTTTGTTTAGTGAAAAAAATATTTTATTTTTTATAATAACATAAGGAGGAAATTATGATAGATTTTTCTTTAACAAGTGAGCAACAAGCTATCGTGGAGAAATACCGCGATTTCGCTAATAGATGGATTATTCCAAATCGATTAAAATATGACAAATCGGCAGAATTTCCTTGGGAAATTGTTAAGGCTGCTTATGATGAAGGTATTATGAATGGCCCTATTCCGGTGAAATTTGGCGGAAACGGATATGACCTGATGGAGAGTGCGCTGCAATCAGAAGAACTAGGAGCAGGTTGTATCGGTATTGGAATTGGTATTGATGCGAACACCCTTGCTTTAACGCCTCTTTTGTTAGAAGGAACAGATGAGCAACAGAAAAAGTTTTTTGGATGGTTGATTGAAGAAAAAGGAGTGGCAGCCTATTGCTTAACTGAACCCAATGCTGGTTCAGATGTACAAAGTATCAGCTCGACAGCAATTAGAAAAGGAGATAAATATATCTTAAATGGCCATAAACGATTTATTACCAACGGGGAGGTTGCCTCTTTCCATACTGTTTTTGCCCAAACGGATCCTGAAAAAGGTTCCCGGAGCCTTACAGCATTAGTTGTTCCCACTGATCTCCCCGGGGTTGAGATTCTTCCCCGACTTGATAAAATGGGGCAAAAAGCATCCGTTCAGAATGAAATTAAATACCATGATGTAGAAGTTCCCGTTGAAAACAGATTAGGAGATGAAGGTAGGGGATTTCTGATTGCCATGAGGACGTTCGATAGAACCCGTACAGGGGTTGCTGCATTAAGTGTTGGATGCGCGCGATCAGCCTTTGAAATAGCAAAAGACTGGTCAAAAAACCGCATTCAGTTTGGCAAACCAATCGCTGCCAATCAGGCTATTGGTTTTATGCTTGCCGATATGGCTACTGAAATTGAAGCTGCCAGGCTTATTACTTGGTATGCTGCATGGTCATATGATTCTGGTCAACGAACAGCCTCTAAGCTCTCTGCAATGTCAAAATTGTATGCATCTGATGCAGCGATGAGGGTGACAACAGATGCCGTCCAGGTTATGGGTGGTGACGGGTATTCAAGAGATTTTCATGTTGAGAAAATGATGAGGGATGCCAAACTTTGCCAAATATACGAAGGAACAAATCAGGTTCAGAGGATTGTTATTTCAAAGAATATCCTGAAAAAATAAATTTCAATAACCAAAGTTCACTGAGCAAATCATTTTCCCCTATAAAAGTAAAAGAGGGGGCCAACGGGTGAGGAATTATTAGAAGTTGTACTTATTATCCTCAATCAGTTTGTCTGCAATCCTTGTCCTTGCATTTTTAATATTTACAGGAGCAACGGTGGTATATTTGCGAATGCGTTCTCTCATAACTTCCTGCTCCTCAATTTCTTCCAATGAATTGATAGCATCGCAACCTGATTTATGAATGAATTCTGCTGTGTCATAAACAAAAACATCAAGAATGTCTTTGTAAATACTAGCATAATCCCCGCCTTTATTATTTTCAATCTTTTCAACCCGTAATAAAGTAGATTCAGCTGTGTAAAGGTTCATGATGATATCGGAAATATTGAAAAGAATCATTTGCTCTTCAAAAAGCTGGCGCTGAAATTTATCAGAAACAATACCAAGAAGGAGTAAAGCTATTCTTTTGAAATTTCTAATATACGTTCTCTTTTCTTCAAAATAACCCGTAGGTTCCACCGCCTCCTCTGCACCATTCATTTCTTTGATAATATGTTTAGCATATCTAACAAGATCAAACCCTTTTTTCAATGCTTTTTTAATTGTCGTGTCGGCAACGAGCAAGCGATTGATCTCGTTGGTACCTTCAAAAATCCGGTTGATCCGTGAATCTCTATACGCTTTATCTACATCAGTTTCTGCAGAAAACCCCATCCCGCCAAAAATCTGAACAGCTTCATCAACAACGTAATTAAGAGCTTCTGATCCAAAAACTTTTAACAATGCAGCTTCAAGTGCATATTGTGCGATCCCTTCTATAGTGGCCTGCGGCTTTTCTTTTCCCTGGGCTATTAATTCAGTAATGGCCTCATCAACGTAACCGCTGGTTCTATATACCGTTGATTCAGTGATGAATGTTTGAATAACCTGCTCTGCTAATTTGTACTTGATAGCTTCAAAACTGCCTATAAAACGTCCAAATTGTTTTCTTTCATTAGCATAGTTAACAGATTGTGTAATAGTTTTTTTCGCTGCTCCAAGAACGGTTCCCCCAAGTTTTAGGCGACCCATATGAAGAATGTTCAAGGCAATACGAAACCCCTGGCCCTGACGTCCTAAAAGGTTCTCAACAGGAACTTTAACGTCATTATAAAATATCTGCACAGTTGAGGATCCTTTAATGCCCATCTTTTTTTCTTCGGGATTAATTACAATCCCGGGCCAGCTACTTTCAACAATAAATGCACTGAGGACTCTGTCGGTCCCGATTTTGGCAAAAACAGTTTGAACATCTGCAAAGCCACCATTGGTGATCCACATTTTTTGGCCATTAAGAATATAATGCTTCCCATCATCAGATAAGATGGCTTTTGATTTTCCTGCATTTGCATCTGACCCGGCATTGGGCTCAGTTAAACAGTAAGCAGCAGGCCATTCGCCACTGACCAATTTTGGAAGGTATTTTTGTTTTTGTGCTTCATTACCATAGTAAAGAATTGGTAGTGTTCCAATGCCTGTATGGGCAGAATACGCTACAGAAAAAGAATAACCTGCCCCCATTGCTTCACTGGCCAGCATTGAGGTGACAAAAGATTGATCAAATCCTTCATACTCTTCAGGAACTGCAACCCCAAGTAACCCCAGTTCCCCTGATTTTTGCAAAAGGCTTCGCATCAAACCTTCTTCCTGGTCATCAATCCTATCAAGCATTGAATAAACTTCGGTTTCAAGAAATCCCTGGCAGGTTTTATAGATCATTTGCTGTTCTTCATCCATATCCTCCGGAATGAAAATATCTTCAGCATTAGTTTCTTTGAGAAGGAATTCTCCTCCCATCAATCTTTTCTTTTCTTCCATAAATCAGTTTAATTTAGATTATTGATTAGCGATTTAAGAAATATTACATGCGGTGTGGTTGCAATACTTAACTAATCGGAAATCGTAATTTTAACTTTTAACAATCCCTTGATTATCCGGGACCGGTTTTATTTTTAGCCTGCAAAGATAAAACTACAAACGACAAATTCCAAAAATCAATAAAATCTAATATACGGCTAGGTTAATAAAAGCCCTTATCGCTAATGAATCTCATGTTCAGGAAATAATATCCAAAACATTATATCATCATCAATCATTAAGATACTTTGAAAAACTGAAGGAAAGAATGTTATAAATGAAGGACTCAGTCTTTTTTCTTCGAAGCTTTCTTTCTTGGTTTGGAGATCTTAATTATTATCTCTGACTTCTTCTCATCGAAATCAACCTCGATCAAATCGCCTTTAGCCATTTTATAAGTGATAATCTTCTCTGCCAGTGGATCTTCAATATATTTTTGAATGGCTCGCTTAAGTGGCCTTGCACCGAACTGAACATCCCATCCTTTTTCAGCGATGTAATCTTTTGTTTTTTCCGATACGTTGATCTTATAACCGAGTTTGTACATGCGTTTTAAAAGATAAGACATTTCGATATCAATTATCTTATGAATACCTTCGCGTTCAAGCTGATTGAAAATAATAACATCATCAATCCGGTTGAGAAATTCAGGGGCAAATGTTTTTTTCAATGCATTTTCAATAACACTGCGTGAATAATCAGCACCCGCTGCTTTTTTCGCAGCAGTAGCAAAACCAACTCCCTGGCCAAAATCTTTCAACTGACGGCTGCCAATATTAGATGTCATAATGACAATGGTATTTTTAAAATCAACTTTTCTTCCAAGACTATCTGTTAAAACCCCATCGTCTAAAAGTTGCAGTAAAAGGTGAAAGATATCAGGATGAGCTTTTTCTATTTCATCAAGTAAAACGATAGAGTATGGTTTTCTTCTTACTTTCTCAGTGAGCTGTCCACCTTCTTCATATCCAACATATCCGGGAGGAGCTCCCATTAACCGTGAAACAGCAAATTTCTCCATGTATTCGCTCATATCTATCCTAACCAGTGCATCAACTGAGTCAAAAAGATATTCAGCCAGAATTTTAGCCAGGTGTGTTTTACCAACACCGGTGGGGCCCATAAAAATAAAAGTACCAATAGGCTTATTGGGATCTTTTAACCCAGCTCTGTTGCGACGTATCGCCTGAACTACCTTTTTTATGGCCTCTTCCTGTCCGATAACCGCGGTGGCGAGTTCAGCTTCCATATTGACGAGCCGGTCACTCTCATTTTGAGCAATTCGTTGAACCGGAACACCTGTCATCATGGCAACCACCTCTGCCACATTTTCCTCTGTCACCGTTTCTCTATGTATATTGGATTCTTCTTCCCATTTCCTTTTGAATGATTCAAGTTCTTCCTGAAGTTTCCTTTCCTTATCCCTGTATTCAGCAGCTTCTTCAAATTTTTGACTATTTATAGCCTTGGTTTTCTTATTTTTAATTTCTTCAACTTCATTTTCAATATTAATAATCTCGACTGGCACGTGGATATTAGAAATATGAACCCGGGCACCGGATTCGTCGAGAGCGTCAATAGCTTTGTCAGGAAGATATCTGTCAGAAAGATACCTGTTTGTCAAATCTACACAGGCTTTTAAAGCATCATCCGTATATTTAACCAGGTGATGGTCTTCATATTTTTCTTTGATATTATTTAAAATATCAACCGTTTCATCCGGAGTTGTCGCTTCAACAAGGATTTTCTGGAAACGGCGTTCCAGGGCACCATCTTTCTCAATATACTGACGATATTCGTCCAATGTTGTGGCGCCAATGCATTGTATTTCACCTCTGGCAAGTGCCGGCTTAAACATATTGGAAGCGTCAAGTGAACCTGATGCATTTCCTGCCCCAACAATGGTATGGACTTCATCAATGAATAAAATGATATCAGGGTTTTTTTCCAGTTCATTCAAAACTGCCTTCATACGCTCTTCGAACTGTCCGCGATATTTTGTCCCAGCCACAAGGGAGGCGAGATCAAGTGTAAATATTTTTTTATTGAACAATGCACGTGACACTTTTCTTTCAACAATTCGTAAGGCTAATCCCTCAGCGATAGCAGATTTCCCAACGCCAGGTTCTCCAATCAAAATAGGATTATTTTTTTTCCTTCTTGATAAGATCTGGGCAATTCGTTGCAATTCCTTTTCCCGCCCAACAATGGGGTCCAATCTTCCTTCTTCAGCTGCTTTGGTAATGTCTCTGCCAAAGTTATCCAGCACAGGAGTCCTGGATTTACTGTCAGTAAATTTTTTAGAACTGCCTACAAAACTTTTGCCACCCTCTTCCGCTTCCTCGTCTGCCGTCCCACCAGGGAGTTCATCAACCGGATCTAAATGTGTAATGCCTTCTGTATTGGATATGAGAGATTTTAACTCTTCTTTTACTGATTGATAATTAATGCTATACTTATTAAGTGAGTGAGTAACCAGATTATCCTCGTCCTTTAGAATTGCAAGGAGAAGATGTTCGGTTCCGATCAATTCACTGTTAAAAAGCTTTGCTTCAAGGTAAGTAAGTTTTAAAGCTCGTTCTGCTTGCTTAACCAGTGGTATGTTATCATTACCTGAAGGAGAAGTATCTTTGCCGGATATTGAATGTTCTATGCTGGTTTTGATCTCATTAATATCAACTTCAAGGAATGTCAGAACCTGAATTGCCAGTCCTTCACCTTCTCTGATCATGCCAAGCAGTAGATGTTCAACGCCTATATAATCGTTTCCCAGCCTTAATGCCTCTTCTCTGCTGTAACTAAGAACATCTTTAACCCGTTTTGAAAATTTGGCTTCCATATATTTTTGATCTAAATAAATATTAGGTTAAAGGTAATAAAAAAACGTATAACCATAAAATGTATGTACAAAAATTATTCCAAACGAATAACTGACAACAAAATTATTTAAGCAATTAATAAGCCATACTTAAGGTAATTCAGTAATGTAAAAGTAAATACAAATTGATTATTTGTATTTTTGCGCCACAATAATTATCAACACTGCCATGTTAGTAACAAAAGAAGGCATAGAATTTGATAGATATGAAAAAAAACCGTAAATTCGTGGTTTCTTAAATAATAAGCTAAATGCTTAATTTTGAATGATTTAAAGGGTGATGAATATGAATGATGGAGAAGTAATAATACCAGTTAATATAGAGGATCAGATGAAATCGGCTTACATCGATTATTCGATGTCGGTAATTGTATCAAGAGCCTTACCCGATGTTAGAGATGGATTGAAGCCTGTTCACCGGCGCGTATTGTATGGAATGCTTGATTTGGGGGTTTTTTCTAATCGGGCTTATAAAAAATCTGCCAGAATAGTAGGGGAGGTGCTTGGAAAATATCACCCCCACGGTGATACTTCAGTTTATGATGCAATGGTACGAATGGCACAGGAATGGTCGTTGCGGTATCCTTTGGTTGATGGTCAGGGCAATTTTGGCTCGATAGACGGCGATAGCCCGGCAGCCATGCGGTATACGGAAGCACGCCTTCGAAAAATTTCTGAGGAAATGTTGGTGGATATTAATAAAGATACGGTTGACCATCAACTTAATTTTGACGATACGTTAAAAGAACCTATAGTGCTTCCTTCCAAAATACCAAATTTATTGCTTAATGGAGCATCGGGGATTGCAGTTGGAATGGCTACCAATATGCCACCAC
>JAGLWB010000153.1 GCA_023133655.1 Bacteroidales bacterium | reverse complement strand
GTCCGCCTCAGGCGGATTCAAGGTTTAAAGTTCCTGATTCCCGATTCCCGATTCCTGATTCCCGATTCCCGGTTCCCGGTTCAAGATACAACGTATCGTTGTACTATAACTTGATGCTACATGTTGCATAGCTATTGTAAGTGTAAAGATACTATAATTTGGTTTGTTGATAAATAACATTTAAATTATATGTTAAATCAGGAAACTTGTTAATTTTGATGTTTTTGAAATGGCCGGCTGATTGTCCAGAATCGAACTCCCACTGAACGTTAACGAACATTGTTAATTTTATTTACGTCATTAATTAACAGGGTATCAGTGCGTTGAAATTCTGGCACAGTATTTAGTTTATAGAAGTATTGTTTTGAAACAGTATACTTTTTCCTTTTTTCTTTATACTTTTGTCTTGAATTACTTACACAAATACATTGTACTATGAAAAGGCTTATTCTGATTTTTTCGATTTTAGTAATTAGTTATCTGGGTTTGCATGCGCAACAAATCTGGTCGCTTGAAGGTTGTATCAATTATGCATTGACCAATAATGTGGACATTAAAAAGCATAAGCTTAGCATTGACTATGTTGAGGAAGACGTTTTGCAAAACAAGCTTGATCTGTTACCTTCCCTCAATGGATTTGCCAATCATGGGTATAATTGGGGCCAGACTGTAGACCGGTTTACTAACCAATTTGCGACAGAGAGGGTCAGAACCAATAACATCTATGCTTCCAGTAATGTAACTCTTTTCAATGGCTTTCAAAAAATAAATTTGTTAAAGGAGAGTGAATTAACCCTGGAAGCCACCAGGTATGATTTGGACAAGTTTATGGATGATGTGTCAATTAGTATTGCCACTGCCTATTTACAGGTTTTGTACTATGACGAGTTACTTGGTGTAGCTGAAGCTCAACTTGATATTTCTCAGCAGCAGGTTTCTCGTACAGCAAAATTGGTAGAAGCTGGAACGCTGGCACGCGGTGACCTTTTGCTACTCGAAGCACAGGTAGCTACAGAAGAATTAAACCTGATCAATGTGCAAAATAGTATTGATTTATCATATCTGACCCTGGTACAGTTACTGGATCTTCCCTCAACAGAAGGGTTTATTATTGAGAAACCGGATCTTAGTACACTTGATGTACCACAATCGCCCATTAGTCCTGAAGATATTTATGAATTTGCATCGGTTACCCAACCCGACGTTAAAAGTGCAGAACTTAGGCTTGAAAACACAGGCAGAACACTGGCACGGGCACGTGGCGCATTATACCCCAATTTATATTTATCTGCTTCATGGGGCACGGGGTATTCCGGAGCCAGCCAGTTAGCCACAGACTATGAGACAATGACAGGTGTTCCAATAGGTTATACAGAAGTTGGCCTTGAAAAAGTAGTTGCATTACCTTACGAGCAACCAATCAATTACGAAACAAAAGCGTTTGGTGACCAGTTGAATGATAACAGCAATGAAACTGTTTTGCTTAATCTTCAGATACCTATTTTCAATGGCTGGATAAGTAGATCGAATATTTCAAAAGCTAAAATCGGGATTGAAGATGCTCAGTATGATTTAGATCTGACAAAATTACGTCTCCGTAAAACAATACAGCAAGCTTATGCCGATGCTATAGCTGCACTGAAATCACACACAGCTGTTGAAAAAAAGGTTGAGGCTACCACTGAATCGTTCAATTATGCTGAACAGAAATTTAATGTTGGCATGATCAATTCAGTAGAATACAATGAGGCAAAAAAAGAGTTAACCAAGGCACAGGCTGAGTTAGTTCAGGCAAAGTATGATTATATTTTCAGAACAACCATCCTTGACTTTTATATGGGTAAGCCGCTTACATTGACACGGTAGTGCAGCACACGACAAAGCAGTATTCTACAGTGTATTATCGTATTATTAAATTCATTACTTTTACCGGGATATCGTTTCCCATAATAAAGATTGAAAAATGAGTAAAAAATTAAAGATCAGGCTAATCATTGTTGCAGTTTTCGTTGTGATTGTAGTCCTTGCAGTTGGCAAAAAGAAGGGATTTATCGGAAAAGAAAACAGTTTAAAGGTAAGTACTGAGCTGGTTGAAAAAAGGACCATTATCGAAACAGTAGCAGCAAATGGAAAGATACAACCTGAGGTTGAAGTCAAGATAACACCATATATCTCAGGAGAAGTTATTTCTCTTTATGTAATGGAGGGGGATGAAGTAAAAAAAGGCGACTTGCTTGCAAAAATAGACCCCGAGATCTATATCTCGAATTACGAAAGAATGGAGGCTAATTTAAATACGCAAATGGCGAATGAAGCCAATACCAAAGCGAGACTTGTTCAAGTAAAGGCACAATATAAAAATGCCAAAAGATCATATGAGCGAAATAAAAGTTTATGGGAGCAGCAGGTTATTTCTCAGGCTGATTGGGATGCATCCGTATCGGCTTATGAGGTGGCTGAAGCAGAAGTCAGTGCTGCTGAGCAAAGTTTAGTCGCAGCGAAATATCAGGTGAGCAGTGCAAAGGCATCAGTAAAGGAAGCTAAAGAAAATTTAAACAAAACATCTATTATTGCTCCTCATGCAGGTACTGTTTCCAGGCTTAACGTTGAACAAGGGGAACGAGTGGCAGGCGCTTCGCAATTCTCTGCCGGTACTGAAATTATGAGTATTGCAAACCTTAACCTGATGGAAGTCGACGTTGAAGTTAATGAAAATGATATTGTAAGGGTTACCATTGGCGACACAGCGATTATTGAAGTTGATGCTTACCTGAACGATAAATTCAATGGTGTTATCAGTGAAATTGCCACATCGGCCAACATTACCGGAGTAAGTGCCGACCAGGTAACTAATTTTAATGTTAAGGTCCGGATCCTGAAAGAGTCTTATGCCCATTTGATCCCTGAGAATAATACGCTATATTTTCCGTTCCGCCCTGGTATGTCAGCTACGGTTGATATTCAAACAGAAACAGTTAGTGATATTCTGACTATTCCAATACAAGCAGTGACAACACGAGCTGATACAACAGGAAAAGTTTCTGTTCGGGCAATCAAGGCAGCGGATGAGGATAAACCGGAAGGAGAAAACAGTGAGGATGAAGATAAAGAATTTAAAGAATATGTTTTCCTTTACGAAGATGGAATAGCCAGGATGCAAGAGGTGAAAACCGGCATCCAGGATAACACCTATATTTACATCATTGAGGGCCTTGAAGACGGCCAGGAGGTTATTGTAGCCCCATACAGGGCAGTTACCAAAAAACTCAAAAATAATGATGAAGTAAAAAAGGTTGACAAAGAAGAATTGTTTACTGAAGATTGATCAGGTATGGCTTATATTTTATGCCTGGAAACGGCTACAACGATCTGCTCCGTTAGTCTTTTCAAAAATAACCGTTTAATTTCTTTTCGTGAAACGGATCAGAAAAACGCACATTCTGAATTCATTACTTCGTTTATCAGAGAGGTGGTGGAAGAAGCGGATATTGATTACCTCGACATTGATGCCGTGGCTGTTAGTAAAGGCCCGGGCTCTTACACCGGACTCAGAATAGGTGTAAGTACGGCTAAGGGGTTATGTTATGCCCTTGATAAACCCCTGGTAGCTATCAGCACCCTGCAATCAATGGCTGCTGGCTTTACCAATCACTTAATGAGTGAGTCATTTGACGTTTCTGAAGATACTTTGTTTTGCCCCATGATTGATGCCAGGAGAATGGAAGTTTATACCGCTGTTTATGACATTCACAATAGAGAGATTGAATCTGTAAATGCTATAATCATAGATCAGTTTTCGTTTCAGGATACCCTGAAAGAGCATAAAGTTTATTTTTTTGGTGATGGTGCTGAGAAATGCCATCCAATACTGTCGTCAAATCGCAATGCGGTATTTATTGATAAATTCTATCCTTCTGCCACTATGATGATAGATTTAGCTTTTGACTGTTTTCAGAACGGAAAATTTGAAGATGTTGGTTATTTCGAGCCCTATTATCTTAAGGATTTTATTGCCGGAATACCAAAGGTGAAGGGGCTTAAATAATCCGCCTGAGGCGGATCCGATTAACGATATGCGAAGTAGTTAGAAAGAGTAACTTATTCCGGTATAAATAGAAAATGAGTACGGATAATATTCGATTGAATGGTCCTTACGAATAGATCGAAGTGAATATTTAAATGTAGGTGACAGGCTGAAGTTTAATTTTTTACTTACTGCATAGTTTAATCCCAATCCCACAATACTGTTATAGATAACCGTGTAGAATTCTTCCGATCTGTCAATCATAATTTCTTGTTTATCAACCTGGAAATAAGCATTGTTATTTACCATGAAGCCGGGACTTAATCCACCTGCCAGTTGAACCCCAAATCGTTTATCTATAATTTTGTAATTAATGAGAAGCGGGACTTCAATATATTCGAAGTTTTGATAAATATCGGCATTGAAATAGAGGATATTGCCTGTTGAATCTTCTCTGATATCAGAATCAGCCAGTTCTTTGGGGATTTTTTCGGAATTGATATCAATAGGCCCTACAGAAGTGGGGATAACATACTCGTACTTATCATCGGGATAGCGGTATGCTACTACATCATTATTAACCTGGCCAAGCTTTGAATAGAAAAGCCCTGTTTGGAAACTCAGTTTTTTCTTTATATGATATTTCAGATCCACACCGCCTGAGAAAGAGTATATTTCATTCTCCAGGTTATTGTAATAGCTTTCATCCGGAATGATAGTTGCAGGCAAGTCTTCTTTTTTAATACTAATGGTTCTGTATGCATAAACAGGTGCGAATTTTCCTCCAACAGTCCATTTAAGCAATTTTTTTTCAGTTTTTGGAATGACCCAATCTGCATCAAAAGCCAGGACTTCATCTCCGGAAGGAACAAATTGATTGGGTTGAATTACCGGTTTATCCGTTAAAGTTTTTATTGGTTCCGATAAAACAGGCTTCTTTTTTGTTAGCTCCAATTCTTTTTCATCAGGAGTAACAACTGGCAATAGTACATTTATGGCGATAACTTCGTCATCAGAAGTAACAACCGGCAATGATGATTCGTTTATGGCGATAGCCTCGTCACCAGGTGAACGGGAAGGTTCGTCAAAAAACATCTTTTCAGAAGTTACGATTGAAGGAGCAGGGTCAGTAATTTTTTCTTCACTGTAATCTGTAAATGTTTGAACAGAAACCTGTTTTTTTTCTACCGTTTTATTCGCATTGTTTTCATGTATAGCTGTCATTTCCTGACGCTGAGGTGCGGGTGGTTCATTATTCAGGTTTAAAGAAGCAAAATAATACCCTGTTAAAAAGGCAATAAAGATTGCTGCTGCTGCTGCACTCCAGCGAAACAGCATCAATCTTCTGTTTTTGCGTTTCAGTGCCAGGTCTTCTTTAATTTTATCCCAGGCATACCCGGGAGGCTTTTCTTTAAAGCCTTTAAGGTTTTCCTGAAACAATTTGTCGATATTTTGGTCGTCGATCGGCATGCTTATGGCTTAGCCAGTTTAATTTCTATCAAAAAATATTTTTTTACGTTTTTTTGTAAGATCGCTCTGGCACGGGCAAGGTTCGATTTTGATGTTCCTTCCGAAATGCCTAGTTTCTTACTTATTTCTTTGTGCGAATATCCTTCAATAACATACAGGTTGAACACCAACCTGTATTTAGGAGATAATTTTTGAATAAGGCTGACCAGTTCTTTGGTTGTTATGGTATTGATGATATCATCTGCTATAGGATCTTCAATACGCTCATCAATATCTCTTATCAGATGCAGATGTTTTTCTTTCCTGAATTTTTCCAGGGCTGTGTTAATAATGATTTTTCGCATCCATCCTTCGAAAGAGCCTTTATACCTGAAAGAGGAGATATGCTGAAAAATTTTAATGAAACCATCGTGAAGAATATCCTCAGCTTCGGTATAATCTTTAGTATAGTAAAGGCAAACTCCGAAAAGTTCCTCCGAAAATAAATTGTACAACCGTTCCTGGTCTTTTATTTTTCCGGCTTTACATCCCTTGATTAATTCTTCAATCTTTGGACTCAATAGTTTTTTGCATTTTAATAAAATACAAATATAACGATTTTACCGGTTTATTCAAAGAACGCACAACATATAGACGCATATATATGTTGAATGGTTGCGTAGCTTGTCCTGTTTTATGCAATGGGACACCAAAAATATAAGCAAGATTTTCTGATTTCTTATTTTTTATTGGTTACTTCTCATTAATATTCCTGATTAAGCATTTCTAATTAATGATTTTTGATAATCAATGACACCTGATAAAAACAAATTAAATCTTTTTACAAGGGTCACAAAATGCATTTTATTAGAATCCTGAAAGGATTTAAGGTTTAAGCTCAGGGCGAAGTGAAACGAAGCCCTGTGATATAAGGATGTTAATGTTAAATTAGGGCTGAAAGCCCGACAGGTAATTAATAATAAAATTATGCCACAAAGTTTATCAAAGGTGAGGGTTGTTGAAAGGTATATTCAAAACCAACCATGTGTTTGAGGGGTGCCGCCCTTTCAGGGCTTGTATCAAATATTAATCCCTTAGCACAGGGTTTCGTTTCACTACACCCTGTGCTATTACTTTAAGGGGCGTTGCCCCTTGAAACGTAAGGCCAGAACATCAAAAAAAATAAGTTAACGCAACCTTTTCATTACTTCATCCGTCAATTAATATAGAAGCATTAAAATGCGTATCTCAAAAACTATTGTTATGAAAGTGGTAAGAAGGTTGATATCAGGTTTCAGCAAGTATTTTTTTGTGGTTTTTAATTCAAAAGTGGTGATTTTTCTTTTATTGGCGGCATTATTTTTATTAACAATGGTTGTAAGGGATATTATGGGAAAGACGCTCATTCAGTAGTCAATATAGTAACTTTTTCATGATTTTTTTGTAGTTTTGGCTTTATTACCGGGCAAACATAGCATAACGCTATGTTTGCTTTTTTTGTGTTTAGTTTTATTTCATTTTGCTATGAGTTTAAATCCGACACCATGCACATTCAGTAACTCCACATCCGGGTCATTTTTAAGGTATTTTCGAAGCTTGGCAATATATACATCCATACTTCTTGCATTGAAATAGCTGTCGTCGAACCAAATTTTATTGAGGGCATAGCTTCTATCAAGCACATCATTTTTATTCTCACATAATAAATGCAGCAGGTCGGCTTCTTTTGAAGTTAGTTTATGTTCTTTCCCTTTAAAACTAAGGATTTGTCGGTTAAAGTCAAAGAGGTACCGCCCAATAGTGTAAAAATTATCTTTCTCACCTTTTTCGTTTTGATCCGTTCTTCTGGTAATGGCCTTCATTCTGGCAAGTAATTCTTCCATACTAAATGGTTTGGTCAGGTAGTCGTCACCACCTACTTCAAATCCTTTCAGTTTATCCTCCGGAAGAGACTTGGCCGTAAGGAACAAGATAGGTATTTTTTTATCCATGCTCCGAATCTCTTTTGCCAGTGTAAACCCATCTTTTACAGGCATCATAACATCGACAATACAAAAATCGAAGTTCTCTTTTTTATATGCATTAAACGCCTCTTCCCCATTAATACAGAGTGTAGTTTCAAAACCTTTGGCCTCAAGGTACGATTTTAAAATATTACCAAGGTTACGGTCATCTTCTGCTAATAATACACGCATAGTATTTGACATAATACAAATTATTTTAAAGATGAAAAATCAGACTAAAGATACAAATAATAAAAATTAATTAGCGAGCCGCTTTTATCTGATTGTAATATTATTTATTTTTCAGGGAGAAAAACCCTGAAAGTACTTCCAACATTGATTTCACTCTCCAGTGTAACAGTACCCCCATGTTTTGCCACGATGGCTTTTACATAACTAAGACCTAAACCAAACCCCTTGAAATTGTGGATATCGCCTGTTGGTACCCGGTATAATTTATCGAATATTTTTTTCTGGTCTGATTTATTGATACCTACCCCATTATCTTTCACTGAGACTTCAATACCCCCGGGAATATTTTTAGTGCGAATGGTGATCAAAGGTTTTGTGGGAGAATATTTATTAGCATTTTCAAGCAGGTTGAAAATCACATTTGTCAGGTGAACTTTGTCGGCTTCGATTACCGGGTTGGAAGCCCTGAAATCCTTTACAATTCGACCATCATTGATTTCTACCTGAATCCCAATATTTTTAATAACATCAAAAATAATGTGGTGAATGTCTATTTTTTCTTTGTTCAGTTTCAGTTTACCTTTTTCAAGCACGGCCGTCTGAAGGATCTTTTCTGCCATAGCACTGAGGCGTTTGTTTTCTTCATTGACAATGCTAATATAGGAATCGCTGACATCCTTCATCATTTTCAAATCCTTGTCTTTCAAAGCCTCACAAGCCAAAGCAATTGTTGAAATGGGTGTTTTAAACTCATGGGTCATGTTATTTATGAAATCCGTTTTCATTTCTGCAAACTTTTTTTCCTTAAAGATAAAATTGATGGTAAATAAGAACGAGACAATAATGATCAGAATCAGAAAAACGGAAATGGTTAAAATTCCTGACAATTGTTTAAAAAGAAACTTCCGTTCATGAGGGAAATAAATCATCAGGTAGTCCGGATTCGAAAATACATCGCTGGGAAATAGAATAAATGCCAAATTATTTTCCAGTAACTTTTTGCTATAATTACCTGTTTTTTCAATTACCATGCGATTACGGGATGGGCTGAAGATGCCATATTCATAATCTGTATCAATCCCTTTATTCAATAATTCAAGTGTGATTAAAGAGTCGAGGATACATGTATCAATACGATTTTCAATATCCTGAAAGTGGCTGAATGTAAACATATCTTCGAAAACATCATTAATAAGTAGCGATTTCCTTTTAAGCAACTCATTAAGTCTTTGTTTTGAAACATGCTCGGGATCAATGATACTGTCTTGTTCTTGCGCTATCCGAATAGTAACTACTTCAAAGGATTGATCTATGGGCTTATCGAAAGAGGCACGATTAATTGCTTCGAGTTCTTTATAATAAAGATAATTTAATGAATCAATGCTGATAATCAATGATGCTCCCCGATTATAAAAATTTCTCTTTTGCGTGATTTGATTTACAACCTCGATCCTTTCAATTTTAGCTACAACCTGTGATAGGGCTTCGTTAACGCTTCTGTTGAAATTTATTTCTTTGAGCTTTATGGCATTGCCAATCCAGTAAGCCTGAATACTAATTAACCCAATTAAGGCCAATGAGATAATAATGGTAATAACTATGATAAATCTTTTACTCATTTGTGCAAAAATACGCTTTGACGACCAATTATATAAGGTTTTAACATTAATTAACTTTTATTTAAATCTGTTAACATTTCATTATATCCTGATAAGATATCTTTGCAAGCAAGTAGTTAGTAATTTCATATTTCTTATAGTCAAATAGTTTTTTGGCTAAAAATTAGGTTAAAAACCTGTTTTGTCGTTAGAAAAAAAGTGTGGCCGTTGGTCGCACTTTTTTTATTGGGCGATTGTCAATTGGCGATTTGGCGATTTTCGATATAGTTATTTACAAAAAAAGCCCGCTTGTTTTTGTATATTTGCATAGAAAAATTAATTTTATTTTAAAGTGACGTGGTTTATTTATTAAGACACTAATATAATGACTAATTTGGAGATTGACATCAGTAAGACTTTCAATTTTATTGACAAAGATGAAGTTTTCGGGTTACAGGATGAGGTATCTTTTGTTCACAAAGCATTGATTGAGGGAACAGGCAAGGGCAATGATTTTTTGGGTTGGATGAAATTACCCTCGCAAACAGATGAGGCTTTGATAAGCCGTATCGAAGAGGAGGCATTGAGGATCAAAGGCCTGGCCGATGTTTTTATTGTTATTGGTATTGGTGGCTCCTATCTTGGAGCCAGGGCAGTGATAGAGGCTCTCACCCATCATATGGGTTCATTATTACAAGATCGAACAACACCCCTGATATTGTATGCCGGACATCATTTCGGAGAAGATTACCTTATTGATTTGCTGGATATTCTTGATAATAGAGAATATGCTTTGGTTGTTATTTCCAAATCAGGCGCAACTACCGAACCTGCTATTGCTTTCCGGTTGTTAAAAAACCACCTTGAAAAAAAGTATGGCAAACATAATGCGAGAAAACGGATCATTGCCATTACCGATAAATCCAGGGGAGCTTTAAAACAACTTTCCAATGAGGAAGGGTATGCGACTTTTACTGTTCCTGATGATGTTGGGGGGCGATACTCTGTGTTAACACCTGTTGGTTTATTGCCTGTTGCCGTGGCCGGGTTTAATATTCGTGAATTGTTAGCAGGGGCACGGGACATGGAGCAATTAACTACATCATCGAACAGGCTGGAGGACAATCCTGCAGCCTTGTATGCAGCTACAAGGAATGCACTGTACCGCAAAGGCAAGACAGTGGAAATGCTTGCTAGTTATCTCCCCTCCTTGAATTATATTACGGAATGGTGGAAGCAACTTTATGGTGAGAGTGAAGGTAAAGAAAACAAAGGAATTTTTCCGGCAGGAGTTAACCTCACTACCGATTTGCATTCGATGGGGCAATACCTTCAGGAAGGCCTTCGTATCTTTTTCGAAACGGTGTTACTGGTTAAACAAACCCGTGGTGTTTTAAAGGTGCCGGAAGATCAGGACAATCTTGACGGATTGAATTTTCTGGCTGGAAAGAAGATTGAGGAGGTTAACAGGATGGCCAGTCTTGGTACTCTTTTAGCACATGTTGATGGGGGAGTTCCAAACATAACGGTGCAGATTCCGTTTCTTGATGAACGCAATCTTGGCCGACTCATTTATTTTTTTGAGATTGCTTGTGCTTATAGCGGGTATCTGTTACAGGTAAATCCTTTTGATCAGCCTGGAGTGGAGGCCTATAAAAAAAATATGTTCGCTCTTTTGGGAAAGCCGGGCTATGAGGAAGCTTCAGCACAACTTAGAAAAAAGTTATGATACATTTATCCACGACTTGAAAACGTGGGTTTAAAACATGAGGGTATTATGGAAAATTTATTGATCAAATACATGGACGACAGGTACAAGTTCCAAAAAGCTTTTCACAAACCACCAGCATCAGAGCCGGGCCCGGTTATTACTATTTCCAGGGAAGCCGGGTGTTCAGCCAATTGGCTTGCTTCGAAACTGCGGGAGAAACTTGATGCAATCTTCTACGAAAGGGGGAAGGAACAAACCTGGAAAGTTGTTAACAAAGAGATCATTGAAGCATCTGCAAAAGAACTTGAACTTCATCCTTCTATGATCAAACATGTTTTCAAAGGAGAAAAGAGAGCAGTTATCCATGATATGTTGCTTTCTATGTCACAAAAAGAATATAGGACCGACTTTAAAATAAGGAAAACGATCGCTGGTGTAATCCGGTCAATTGCCAATGAGGGTCATGCCATTCTTGTTGGCCGGGCTGGTGTTGCCATAGCTCACGATATTCCTAAATCCCTGCATATTAAACTGCAGGGCCCCCTCCAATGGCGTATAGGTGTTATCAGCGACAAGCATGGTATTACACAGGCAGAGGCAAGGAAGCATGTATTAGAAATTGATAAAAGCCGGGTGCGGTTGTTAGAAGATTTTAAAAAGAAATCTGAATGTATTGATTTTGATACTTGCCTTAACTGTAAGAATTTTTCAACGGAAGAACTTATTCATTTAATATTGAAGTTTCTAGAGATCAAAAGGATCATATAATCAATAATATTTTTTTTTTGACAAGTAATGTCAATCAAGAGTTGAAATCGTATAGAAAATTTTCTATGTACCAATCATTATTATTGGTGCGGGTTTCGAGTTGCAGGTTGCAGGACAAAAACATGAAACATGAAACATGAAACATGAAACAGAAATATAACGTACTGATATTCATTTATGTTTTTTAACCCTTGATTCGCATAAGTAACTAACTTAAGTATGCATTTTAGCGAGTTGATAAATATACGGCAGAGTGTAAGAAAATACAGCAATCGTCAGGTCGGGAAAGAAAAGATAAAGCGATGTTTGGAAGCAGCAAGGATGGCCCCTTCTGCCAGTAACTCCCAACCATGGCACTTTGTTGTTGTTGACGAGCCGGAACTGAAGGAGAAGGTTGCACGACTAACCTATAGCAAGGTCGTATCTTTTAATAAATTCACACACCAGGCACCTGTTATTGTTGTGATTATTATAGAAAAGCCCAAACTGGTCACACAAATTGGTGGTGTGATTAAAAACAAAGAGTACCCTTTAATTGACATAGGAATAGCTGCCGGGCATTTTTGTTTGCAGGCAGCAGAAGAGAATCTGGGAACATGCATGCTGGGCTGGTTCAATGAAAATGCGATAAAAAAACTTTTGCATATTCCGGCTAAGAAAACCATTGGATTGCTGATAACGCTTGGATATCCTGCTGATAACTACCCAATTAGAAGCAAGATCAGGAAAAAGCCTGAAGATGTTGTCAGTTATAATCGTTATAAATAATTTTTCACGAAAAATTTTGTCAAACGTTTTCACCTGACAAGCACAATTTACTTATAGATAGCATGATTTAAATTTTTAATTTTTATTCCTTATATTCCGATTCCTCTCAGCAGTTTCTATACCAGACAAATCTAGGGATAAAAGATTTTTTTCCTGATTGCAGAAGTTCATAATACGAGCTCTCTTTATTAGCTCTTTCAAGTAAGTCGGGGCCAAATGCCGGACTAAATATTATTTTGATGTGATGGTCGCTTACGTTTCAAGGGGCAAGTCCCTTTAAGGTAATAGCTCAGGGTTTCGTTTCACTTCGCCCTGAGCTTAAACCTTGAATCCTTTCAGGATTCTAATAAAACAGATTTCGTTACCCTTGTTAAAAGATTTAAGTTGGTTTTGTCAAGTGTCATTGATTTATCCGAAATGATAAATCAGGAATTCTAATGAGAAATGATAAATAGGGATATTAATAACCAATAACAAATAAGAAATGAGAAATAAGAGATCAGAAAGTCTTGCTTATATTTTGGGTGTCCCATTGCATAAAACAGGAAACAACACCTGCTCGATTATCTGGGGAAAATGTTCATATTCAAGAGCATGAACCTTTTGGGCAATGGATTCGGGTGTATCCGTTTTATCAATTTTACATCTTGCCTGGAAGATAATGGCTCCTTCGTCATATTTCTCGTTAACATAATGGATGGATATCCCGGTTACGGTGTCGCCGGATTGTTTGACAGCCTCATGGACAAACATACCGTACATTCCTTTCCCTCCGTATTTAGGCAACAGGGCAGGATGAATGTTAATAATTTTGCCGGAAAAAGCATTGAGAATATTATCCGGCACCAGCCACATAAAACCGGCGAGTACGACAAGATCGGTATGGTACTTCAAAAGTTTATCTAAGACAAATTGGCTATTATAAAAAGCATCCCGATTAAAAACATACGTAGGAACCCCAAACTTTTTAGCCCGTTGAAGCACATAGGCATCTTTGCGGTTTGATAGGATAACGGCAATATTTACCCTGTCGTCATTTTTAAAGTATTCGATGATATTTTCGGCATTGGAACCACTTCCGGAAGCAAAGATGGCGACATTTTTCATTCGCTAATAATTTAGATTTGTATTTCGTGAAATTATAAAATGAAAAAAAGAACAGCAGATAACTTATAGGGTTTTTATTATTGACTTATTAACAAGTGGCAGCTGAGGTTAAGCGTTTAACTTTATAAAACATTGAATCTTTGACCCTTATAGTTGGTTGGTATAAAAATTTAATGCTTATTTTTGCATTTCTTTGATAAAATGCATTTCTTTGCACCAATTAACTTAAAAAAAAATAAAGATATGTCAGACATTTCCTCAAGAGTAAAAGCTATCATTGTTGATAAGCTTGGTGTAGATGAGAATGAAGTTACACCCGAAGCAAGTTTCACAAACGATTTGGGTGCAGATTCACTCGACACCGTTGAACTAATTATGGAATTCGAAAAGGAATTCAACATTGCCATCCCAGATGATCAGGCAGAAAAGATAGGCACCGTTGGTGACGCTATCAAATATATTGAAGAAAATACCAAATAATTTTAGCATTGGTATATGACATTAAAGCGAGTCGTTGTTACCGGTCTTGGGGCCCTAACTCCAATAGGCAGTACCGTTGAGGCATACTGGAAGGGGTTGCTTAATGGAGTTAGTGGCGCTGAGAATATTACGCGTTTTGATGTAACTAACTACAAAACCAAGTTTGCCTGTGAAATAAAAGATTTTAACCCAATTGATTATTTTGATCGTAAAGAAGCCAGGAAACTTGATCCGAACACTCAGTTTGGACTTATTGCTGCCGAAGAATCATTGATAGATTCAGGATTAGATCTTGAAAAGATAGATTTAGAAAAAGCAGGCGTTATTTGGGCATCCGGTGTTGGGGGATTAACTACTTTTTTTAGTGAAGTAGTATTTCATGTTGCCAATAACGGGATGATCCCTAGATTCAGCCCATTCTTTATTCCGAAAATGATTGCCGATATTACTGCAGGCCATATTTCAATAAAATATGGTTTTCGTGGCCCTAATTTTGCCACAGTTTCGGCATGTGCTTCCTCGGCTAATGCAATTGTTGACGCGTATAATTATATTCGCCTGGACAAAGCCAATATATTTATTGCCGGGGGATCAGAAGCTGCGGTGAATGAGCCCGGTGTTGGCGGTTTTAACTCTATGCATGCTATTTCCACACGGAATGATGATCCCAAAACAGCATCACGTCCTTTTGATAAAGACCGTGATGGTTTTGTGCTGGGAGAAGGTGCTGGTTCGTTGGTGTTTGAGGAGCTTGAACATGCTAAAAGCAGGGGAGCCCACATATATGCCGAGGTAGTTGGCGGTGGATTATCTGCTGACGCTTATCATATGACTTCGCCACACCCTGAGGGGTTGGGTGCTGTACTCTCAATGAAATCAGCGCTTGAGGATGCAGGTTTGCAACCCAAAGATGTTGATCACATCAATACCCATGGTACCTCCACACCACTCGGGGATATTGCAGAAGCTAAAGCCATTGTTAGCCTTTTTGGCGAACATGCTTATAACATCAACATTAATTCTACCAAGTCCATGACAGGTCATTTGCTGGGTGCTGCAGGCGGAGTAGAATCCATAGCAGCTACCCTTGCTGTGAAGCATGATATTATTCCACCCACAATAAATCATTTCACCGATGATCCCCAGATTGATAATAATCTCAATTTTACTTATAATAAACCGGTGAAAAGAACTGTCAATTTAGCATTAAGTAATACTTTTGGTTTTGGTGGACATAATGTTAGCATTTTGTTCCAAAAATATGTTGATTAATCAGCAAAATCTTTAGAAAAATCAAACCAGTAAAAGTTTACCTTTCACAGGATAAAAGTTTTTTTAATTCGATACATAATATTTTCGGGTTCTACCCCGGGAATATTTCTTTGTATAAATTGGCTTTCAGGCATAAGTCGGCAGCTCAGGAATTATTTAACGGGATTAAAATCAGCAACGAACGGCTTGAATACCTTGGTGATGCTGTTTTAGGACTCGTTATTGCCGATTATCTGTTTAAACTATTTCCTTATAAAGATGAAGGGTTTCTTACCGAAATGCGGTCGAAAATAGTAAGCCGTTCTCAATTAAACCAACTTGGTAAGCGGTTGGGTTATGAAAAGTTTATACAGGTTAGCCAGGGTGGAGGTATTGGAAAGTCAAATTCAATTCTCGGCGATGCTTTTGAAGCTATTATTGGTGCAATCTACCTTGATAAAGGATATGAATTTACAAAAAAAGTTATTATAAATCATATCATTAAGTTCTACTTCGATATTGATGAACTCGAATCGGCCGAACATAATTTCAAAAGTAAATTACTTGAGTGGTCCCAGAAAAACAAAAAATCACTTACCTTTAAAGTCGTAAAAAAAGTACCAGGATTTCGACAACAATACGTTGTTGAAGCGCTGATTAATAATGTTAAAGTTGGCCAGGGAATTGACTTCACAATTAAAGGAGCTGAGCAAATGGCTGCTGAAAATGCCTGTAATAAGGTTATTATAGAGAATGGCTAAAAAGATCCGTTTAAAAATCTCAGGGGTTAAGCCTGATTATATCATTATTGGCATTTCCTGCCACCTGAGAGATTATCGTATCATTTATCGAATTAACCAGGGCCTGAATTTTCATTTTAAAAAATTAAAAGACCTAAAGATATTTCCTGATAAAAAAGAAAATTTTGCCAGTTTTTCACTTTATCATTTTTATCATACCGATTGCTTGATTAACTATTATTTTATTTCCAACCATCACCCTGAAGCTAAGCTGATCGCCGGACTGAAGCAAGCTGATTATTTTTTGTTTATTCATGGGGTTTTCCCGGAAGAGGAGAAGAAACAGCTGATCAAAAAACTATCCAAAATAAAAGATATTCTGGCTGTCTTTGACGTTAATCCTGCAACGCTTAAACAGCTTGATCCGGTATTGTACGATTTGGAGTTACATATGGCCGAGATTGGGTAGTTGA
>JAGLWB010000152.1 GCA_023133655.1 Bacteroidales bacterium | reverse complement strand
ATCTTCACAGCCTCTAATCTTCAATACCTTATATCATGCGTAAAACCTTTCTGTTCATTTTTATTATCCTGGCAGGATTCGCCAGTGCACAATTTAATGAATTTTTTGAAAGCAAAACCCTGCGGATTGATTATTATCATGCTGGTGACTCTCAAACAGATGCCTATTTCCTTGATGAAGTCAGAATAGAACCCTTTTGGGGCGGCTCTTATCTGAATCTGATTGAAACGTTTGAGTATGGTCATTATTTTTTTAAAGTTTTCGATCAGGAATCAGGAAACCTGATCTATTCCAGAGGTTATAGCACACTTTTTGGTGAATGGCAGACAACCGGTGAGGCGAAACAAACAACCAAAAGTTTTTCCGAAACTGTTGTTCTTCCTTATCCCCAAAAGAATGCCAGAATAGTATTTTATTCGCGGGATGATAAAGGCCTGTTTATTGAAAGGTTTGTCTATTTATTCAAGCCCGGCAATTATTTTATCAGTCCGGAAAGGCATCATGAATATCCGGCCTTTGATGTTCATATCTCGGGTGATCCTTCTAAAAAAGTAGATATCGTCATTCTTCCCGATGGTTATACGAACGATGAGATGGGTTTATTTATTAAAGACTGCCAACAGTTTGCAGAACACCTGTTTCAGTTTTCCCCTTTTAAAGAAAATAGTGACAATTTCAATATCAGGGGCATTCTGGCCCCTTCAGAAGACCAGGGGAATGATATCCCTGCTGATTCAGTATGGAAAAGGTCAATCGTCAGTACCAGCTTTTATACCTTCGACAGCGAGCGTTATTGTATGACCAGGGACAATAAAACCGTCAGGGACCTTGCTGCCAACGTACCATACGATCAGATCTACATCCTGGTCAACCAGGCCAAATATGGAGGAGGAGGTATTTATAATCATTACTGTGTAAGTGTGAACAGCAATGAAAAGGCTGCTAAGATATTTGTCCATGAGTTTGGCCATGGCTTTGCAGGCCTGGGTGATGAATATTATACATCTTCAGTAGCGTACAGTGATTTTTACCCACTGGATATTGAGCCATGGGAACCAAACCTCACCACGCTGGTTGACTTTGATAAAAAATGGAAGCATCTGCTTGCAAAGAAAACCCCAATCCCGACACCTGATACGGAAGAATATTTTCAGACCCTGGGTGTTTTTGAAGGTGGGGGGTATGCTGCAAAAGGTGTTTTTCGTCCTGCCCACGACTGCCTCATGAATTCATTTGACGGAGATGAATTTTGTGGTGCCTGTAAAGAGGCTATTCAGAAGATGATTGATTTTTATTCGGAATAATGTGTATGTCATCCTTTCTGTTTTAAGTCCCGTAAGGGACAAAATATTGGTAGATAATAAAAGCGTTTTTATTTATTGTAAAGTTACCTTTAGTTTTGTTCTTTGTCCAATCAATATTAATTTTATAAAAAATATTTAATCATGTAAGATTGAAGTATTATGAAACAACAACCTTAACATTTATTCACAATACAATAAATGGTTATTCACTCACTAAAAACAGTAACCATGAAAAAGCCACTATTACTTTTTGCTTTTTTCTTCCTTATCAGCATCA
>JAGLWB010000151.1 GCA_023133655.1 Bacteroidales bacterium | reverse complement strand
CTTTTCAGAGAGCCGGCCAGAACCAGGAGTGAAACAATTACCGATATAATCCTATATGCCATTTTTACTACCTAATTACATTATCAGGTCGCATAGGGAAGGGTAATAGGTATTTGTTTATCCTGAAAATAACAAAAGGTAATACAATTTTTATAATTTTTTTTGAAAAAACTGTATTATCGATGATACCTCATCCCTTATTCGCGATCTTACTACTAATAATTGTCTATATAATTTAAAATCAGTACTTAATAAAATTCAATTAAAGTTATAATTCAAGTTATGTTGAGTATATTTACTAATTAGCACTTTTTATTCATCTGCTATGTAACACTCAGTAATACAGGTAGATAGAATAAATATAATAATTCATTTACCTCAGTTTACAAATGTTAAATCAATGCGTTTTACGATTGTAAATAATAAAGGTTACAATTGTAATCAAATTGTAACTAATTAACATTTGTAAAATAAATTAAAAAAAAATGATTAAAAATTTGTACATTTGTAAAAAATGCACTATATTGCGGCGAATATGATTGAAAGAATACACAAAATAATGAAAACCAAGGAGTTAACTGCATCTCAGTTTGCTGGCTCTATTGGTGTGCAGCCTTCGAGTGTATCACATGTTATTTCCGGAAGAAACAAACCCAGTTTAGAATTTATTCAAAAAATTTTGAAGGTTTATCCGGATTTAAGCGCTGATTGGTTGTTATTTGGATCAGGTAATATGAAGAGAGAGATGAAAGATAAATTTTCTATAAATGGCCAAATGAGGATCGATGGTAATGTTGAAACTGAAATAGCTCCTGCTATAAAAACTAAACCTGAAATTATTGATGAAAATCATTTGGATCATGAAATGCATAGAAAAGATCCTTCCTCAGCAACCCTGTTCGATCCGATTAAGCAATCATCTACTTCAGAAAAAGGAAAAAATGATAAAAGAAAGGGAAAAAATAAATCCGGCAGCTTTTCCGGTTCCTTGAAAACCAAAAAGGCTGAAAAAATTGTAGTCCTGTTTAATGACAGAACTTTTTCAGAATATACTCCTGAGGATTAGAACCTTTCTAACTTAGAAAAGAAAAAGGCACTTTCTATTACTGCATTATCATCACTGTCGGAGCCATGAACAGCATTAGCCTCAATAGATGTACCATACAGTTTTCTAACAGTACCATCGGTAGCCTGAGCCGGATTTGTTGATCCTATTAATTCTCTGTAAGCTTCAACAGCATTTTCTTTTTCGAGGATGGCCGCCACAATCGGGCCTGATGTCATAAAAGCAACCAGGTCATTATAAAACGGCCGTTCTTTATGTATTGCATAAAAATCTTTTGCCTGATCAACAGTTAGTTTCATCTGCTTCATTGCAACAATCCGGAAACCTGCTTCGTTAACTTTAGCAAGGATTGGCCCGATAAAACCCTTCTGTACTGCCAGAGGCTTAATCATTGTTAAAGTAATATTTTTATGAGTCATAACTTATTTATTAGTTTTACTATAAAGTGATTTACCAAAATTGAATTTAGGGGCGCAAAAATAACATATAATTTTATCGTTTCATCATTTATTTTATAATTTTGCGCTCTACTTTTTGGGCTTCCTCAAAAAGTTAACCGCCTTAGCGGTTTTTCAGGAAATAAGAATCAATCAACAATAATTTCTAAAGAATTGATTTTCAAAGAAATAAATAATATAAAAAAAGCTTTAGACAAGTCTAAAAAAATTGTTATTACTTCCCATAAAAATCCTGATGGCGACGCAGTTGGTTCAATACTTGCTCTTTTTCATTTTTTACGTCTCCTAAATTATGAGGTCCACGCCATCTTGCCAAATAATTATCCTGACTTTCTCTCCTGGCTGGATGAAAACGATGATGTCATGATATTTAACAAAAACAGGGAAGTATGCAGGGAGCTGATTATCAATGCAGATGTTGTTTTTTGCCTTGATTTCAATGACTTAAGCAGACTGGATGAAATGGAGGAACCTGTCAGACAATCTGGTGGGGTAACTATCATGATCGATCATCATCCATACCCATCCCCTGATTTTACTCATATTATATCATCTACGAGTACATCTTCTACTGCTGAATTAATTTATGAGTTTATCCACAAATTAGATGGATCCATTACTATTAATAAGTCCATTGCCGAGGCTATCTATGTTGGAATAATGACGGATACCGGTTCTTTTAGTTTCTCCTGTAATTTTGAGCAAACTTACGTTGTCGTAGCTAACTTAATCAAATCAGGTATTGATGCAGCAAAGATTCATAGATTGGTATATGATACCTATTCTGAAGATAGGATGAGGTTACTGGGCTATTGTTTAAGTCAGCGGTTGGAAGTCATTGAAGATTTATCCACAGCCTATATTTCCCTGACTAAAGAGGATTTGAAGAAGTTCAATTATCGTATGGGTGATACAGAAGGCGTGGTAAATTATGCATTGGCCATAAAAGGCATTAACCTTGCGATTTTATTAACGGAAAGAAACGGATACATAAGAATGTCTTTTCGATCGAAAGGAAATTTTTCTGTTAATGAACTGGCGCGCTTGCATTTTGATGGGGGAGGGCATAAGAATGCTGCCGGTGGCAACTCATACTTTCCTATGGATGAGACAATTAATAACTTGTTGAAAATATTGAATGAATATAAAAATCAGTTGAAAAAGGCTGACTAAGAATAGTTTAAAGTTCAAGGCTCAAAGTTTAAGGTTAGGGAGATAAGTGCCTTGAAGGAATTAGAAATAAATAATAAGCAATCTGATAGCATCCATGATTTTAAGGTTTTTTTTCATATTAATTGTTGCCGGTGTTCTTCTGGGGGGATGTCATATAAAAAGTCCGGATGATTCTGAAAAGGAAATTTCACCATCAAAACTGAAAGAACCCCTTATTCAGTTAAATAAACAGGATATCGAAACAGAAGAAAAGCAAATAGCTGATTTCCTGACCAGGTATGGGTGGGAAATGGACGAAACAGGTACCGGCTTACGATACATGATCTATCAAAAAGGAAATGGCCCAAAATCATCAAAAGGAAAACTGGTCAGCATTGCTTTTACCGTCAGTTTATTAAACGGGACGATTTGTTATTCATCTGATAAAGAAGGTGAAAAAGAGTTCGTTTTAGGTTTGAATCAGGTTGAATCGGGACTTGAAGAGGGAATTTTGCTAATGAGGGTGGGGGA
>JAGLWB010000150.1 GCA_023133655.1 Bacteroidales bacterium | reverse complement strand
ACAACACCAGCTTTTGAGCCATATGATTTTATTGCCTGAATAGTTCTGTGAAGATGAGTACAAGCTTCATAATGCACACTGATCAGATCAGCACCGGCCTCTTTAAACTGCTTGATATACCGGTCAGGATCAACAATCATTAAATGAACATCCAGCGGTTTATCAGCATATTTCTTAATGGATTTAATAACAGGGAACCCAAAAGAAATATTTGGAACAAATACACCATCCATTACATCTATATGAAACCAATCGGCATCACTGATGTTAATCAGCTTAATATCTTTAATAAGGTTTGAAAAATCGGCTGAAAGAAGAGAAGGGGCTATTAGGTGTCGCATAGCTTTATTGTTTCCACTAATCTATCCCAGGTAAGTCTTAAGTATCTTACTTCGTGAAGTATGTTTAAGGCGTCTGATGGCTTTTTCTTTTATTTGCCTGACCCTTTCCCTTGTTAGGTCAAACCTCTCTCCAATTTCTTCAAGTGTCATAGGGTGGCTTTGATTTAATCCAAAATAGAGCTTGATTACATCAGCCTCACGAGGTGTTAGTGTTGAGATGGCTCGGCTTATTTCCTTTTTTAGCGAGTCATACATTAATTTCGTTTCAGGGGTAGGTCCTTCATCATTTCTCAGGACATCATACATGTTGTTGTCTTCATCCTGGATCAGGGGTGCGTCCATTGAAACATGCCTGCCGGAATTTTTCATGGACTCCTTAACTTCATTCTCTGTTATCTCGAGGAGATTGGCAATTTCATTGACATTTGGCGCCCTTTCATATTTTTGCTCAAGCTTTGCGTAAGCTTTGTTGATCTTGTTGATTGATCCAATTTTATTTAAAGGCAATCGAACAATCCTTGATTGCTCGGCTAGCGCTTGTAAAATAGATTGTCGTATCCACCAAACAGCATAGGAGATAAACTTAAATCCACGTGTTTCATCAAAACGCTGTGCAGCTTTTATTAATCCCAGGTTACCTTCATTGATCAGGTCAGGCAGGCTAAGTCCCTGGTTCTGATATTGCTTGGAAACAGAGACAACAAAACGCAGATTAGATTTGGTAAGCTTTTCAAGGGCTATTTTATCCCCTTGTTTAATACGTTGGGCTAAAGCAACTTCTTCGTCTGCAGATATAAGGTCAACCTTACCGATTTCTTGTAAGTACTTATCCAAAGAAGCAGTTTCTCTGTTGGTAACTTGTTTGGTAATTTTAAGTTGCCTCATAGAACTTAATTAGTTTAACATGTGATTTAGATAATATATTGCAGAAATTATACGAAGATTGAATTAAATTGTTACAGGTTATTATTGTCTATCAGGTTTTTTAAGCAGAATTTTCCTGGATAGTTTTAGTTTGCCCGTTTTTCTGTCAATATCAATCAATTTCACCTCTATTTTATCGCCAACTTTCAATACGCTTTCAATATTCTCTACTCTTTTCCAATCTATTTCTGAAATATGCAGAAGTCCATCTTTACCTGGTAA
This sequence comes from Bacteroidales bacterium, assembly GCA_023133655.1. Taxonomy (GTDB): domain Bacteria; phylum Bacteroidota; class Bacteroidia; order Bacteroidales; family JAGONC01; genus JAGLWB01. The sequence goes on along the minus strand of JAGLWB010000150.1, from coordinate 6,949 downwards.
TATTTCGACAAATGCACCAAAAGAGGTAATGTTTTTTACTTTTCCCTCATAAATTTCTCCAATTTCCGGAACAGCAGTTATCGCCCGGATCCTTTCTTGTGCAGCCTCGATGGATGATTTATCTACTGCCACAATATCAATAATCCCAAAGTCCCCAACTTCTTCGATAACAATTTTTGTATTGGTTTCGCTTTGGAGTTCCTGGATTATTTTACCACCCGGGCCTATGATAGCTCCAATATATTCTTTTGCTACTGTCATTTGAACAATACGCGGAACATGAGGTTTGTAATCTTCACGTGGTTCCTGGATTATTTCCGCCATTTTATCAAGAATGTGTAGCCTTCCCTGCCTGGCCTGTTCAAGTGCTTCCTCAAGAACTTTATAAGAAAGGCCATCAACTTTTATGTCCATCTGGCAGGCTGTTATTCCGTCGCGTGTGCCTGTAACTTTAAAATCCATATCACCCAGGTGATCTTCATCACCAAGAATATCTGAAAGGATAGCATACTTACCCGTTTGACTATCGGCAATCAACCCCATGGCAATTCCTGAAACAGGTTTGGATATTTTAACTCCGGCATCCATCAGAGCCATTGTACCGGCACATACTGTTGCCATGGATGAGGATCCGTTGGATTCTAAAATATCCGACACAATCCTTATAGTATAGGGGTTATCCTCCCCATTGGGAACGACTTGTTTCAAAGCTCTGAGTGCCAGGTTTCCATGACCGACTTCCCTACGGCTTGTTCCGCGCAAAGGCCTTGCTTCTCCAACACAAAATGGAGGAAAATTATAATGTAATATAAAGTTGCTTTTACCTTCAATAACAGCACCGTCAATAACCTGCTCATCCAGTTTTGTGCCAAGCGTTACAGTGGTAAGTGATTGTGTTTCACCTCTTGTAAAGAGCGCTGATCCATGAGCAGCCGGCAAATAATCAATCTCACCCCAGATAGGCCTTATTTCATTAAAATTTCTACCATCAAGACGTGTGCGATCGTTCAGCATCATTTGACGTACAGCATCTTTATGAAGGTCGTGGAAGTATCTGTTGATTAAAGGCATTTTTTCTTCCTGCTCCTCCTCCGGTAAAGATGCATTAAACTCATCCTTGATAGCATTAAAATCCTCCGAACGTTCGTGTTTAACAGGGTTAGCAGAGCGGGCTACGTTATAAATTTTATCATAAACAGCCTTTTTTAGCTTTTCAAAAAGTTCATCATCATTTACTTCGTGTTCGTATTCTCTTGTTTCGTTATGTTTGTCAACCTTTCCCAACAAGTCCAATTGAGCCTGGCACTGCAACTTGATAGCTTCATGCGCCACTTTAATAGCCTCCAGCATAACTGATTCCCCAACTTCTTTCATTTCACCCTCAACCATTAAAATATTATCAAGGGAAGCTGCAACAATAAGTGTTAAATCAGCATCTTCAAGTTGGGACATTTTCGGATTGATAAAAAATTCGCCATTTATTCTGGCAACCCTTACTTCTGAGATCGGCCCGTTAAATGGTATATCGGAGAGTGTTAGGGCTGAAGAAGCGGCAAGAGCTGCTAATGAATCGGGTGGTTGGTCTTTATCGGCGGAAATCAATGTAATCATTACCTGTGTCTCAGCGTGAAAATTGTCTGGGAATAGAGGCCTTAAGGCTCTGTCGACAAGGCGGGAAGTCAAAATTTCCACCTCTGAGGGCCTGGCTTCTCTTTTAAAGAAACCTCCCGGGAAACGACCTGCTGCTGCATATTTTTCGCGATAGTCAACGGATAACGGCATAAAATCTACATTTTCCCTCGCCTCATGGCTTGCCACAACAGTGGCCAGGATCATGGTGTCGCCCATTTTTACAACGACAGATCCATCTGCCTGTCTGGCAAGTTTTCCTGTTTCAATAGAGATGGTTCTTTCATCTGAAAGATTTATTGATGTACTATAATTTTGTATTGACATTTAATAGTGTTTGAATTGTTTTAAAATAAATTTATTTATACAAATACAAAGAAAGGCAATTACAGAAATTGCCTTTCACTTCATCTTTGTATGTTTTGATGTGTTTGTTATTTTCTGATGTTTAGTTTTTTGATGATTGCTCTGTAACGATCAATTTCTTTTTTCTTAAGATAATTGAGCAATTTTTTTCTTTTCCCAACCAACATAACCAGCGAACGTTCAGTAACAAGGTCTTTTTTGTTGATTTTTAAGTGTTCGGTCAGATGTTTGATGCGGTGTGTAAAAAGAGCAATCTGACCCTCGGCAGAGCCACTGTCAAATTCTGACTTCCCAAATTTCTTAAAAATATCTTTTTTGATTTCCGGTGTTAAATACATATTTTTCTGTTTATTTCCTTTTATTGACCCTTTGGATTTTGGGCTGCAAAAGTAATACAATATTCTTATCTAAACAAAAAATTTAATTTTAATTTTTTTTTGCCTGAGTAAAAGTAATTACCATTCCCGGCTTTTTCTATAATATTTTCAAAAACTCCACTTCAACCGCATATACCACATATACCCGTAATCACCGAACTCAGTTTCAGGTTCGCCGAAAAAAAGTTGCCCGATGAAGAACAGGTCCAGGTTTTCTTTTAATGAAATATCAACTGAAGGCCCAACGAACGATGACTTGTCACTTGGATTAAACATGGTTGCCAGGCTACCATTTACCAGGGGTGAAATAGGGTAGGAGACCTGGCCGAAAAGAGAATATTTGGCAAGGCTTAGTTGTTTTACGGATAAATTTCTGAATTCAAGAAAATTGTATCCTCCGGCCTTGCCTGTTGTTCCGTTGCTGTTGAACAGAAAGGAAGCATGTATATATAAACTGTTTTTAAACGTATAATCGGCATCTAAAACAAATTCAAACAAGCCTGTTGTATCACTAAACCTGTTTTTTGGGTGAAAATACGAAACTTCACCCCTGAATCCCCCTTCAATAACCTGGCCTGCCCAACCACAGCCAATTACAATATCATCGGGCATTACACCTCCAAGAAACTGAATATCATAACCTTGGGTCATGAATTTATACATTCCTGCCAGTGTTAACTTATTGGCACTATCGATGCTTGAAACAAGTTGTGCTGAAGAAGCCATTCCAGTATAATATTCCACTTTGATGGCATCACTTCCCGGCCTTTCTTCATAATCAAAATCAAAATAGGAGTAAACATTGAAGATGTCGTTGGGATTCCACACAAATGCTGTTCCCCAGTTTATCCGTTGCCGGCCTGCAATTGCTTCAAAGTTGCCTTTGGAGTATTTAATATTGGCCCTGTCGATATTAGTCGCAAGTACGTAGGAATGATTATCAGCCAGTACCCATGTCATGTCAAAGAAACCATTATCATAATCCATTATTTGAGCATAATAAGGGTATGCCAATTGCACAAACTGGCCATATACAAAATAGTTACGCATTCCTACATAGGCTGAGAAGCTATTTGATGGATACCACCTGAAATTCAACCGGTTATTGAAGTTGTTGTTGATCAACCATGTGTCGTCACCGTTGGGAAGCCATACATTTTGTAAATATTTCACATAACCATCTACAGACCAGTTCTTCAACTTCTCCGGTTCCTGCCCGTTAGTATCAACAATAATGGCAGAACAAAATATTATTATTAGAAATAATTTTTTCATTTAAATCATTCTGTTCCTATGGCACTAAATTTTTCATCACTAATCACTTTTCCATCTTCTACCGTAATTACTCTCCTGGCTTTTTTCACAACTCTGGCATCGTGTGTAGAGAAGATAAAGGTGATTTTTTCTTCTTTATTTAATTTCTCCATAATATTAAGGAGGTTTTCGGTTGATTTTGAATCCAGGTTAGCTGTAGGTTCATCAGCAAGAATAAACCTGGGCTTTGAAGCCAACGCCCTTGCAACCGATACCCTTTGCTGCTGACCACCGGATAATTCACCGGGCCGTTGGTATAACTTATCTTCAAGACCGACTGAACGTAGCAGTTCTATTGCTCTTTTTTCTCTTTCAACTTTCGGTTTTTTTTGTAAAAGCATGATAAATTCCACATTTTCTATGGCAGTTAGCACAGGGATGAGGTTAAACGACTGGAAAACGAACCCAATATTGTGCAGCCTGAAATCAATTAGCTTTTTAGATGACAGCTCCGAGATTTTCGTGCTGTTTATGATCACTTCTCCTTCTGATGGTGAGTCAAGCCCACCTACCATATTCAGAAAGGTTGTTTTACCTGAGCCGGAAGGCCCGACAACAGCCGTAAACTCACCTTCTTCAAATTTAATATCAATACCGTTTACTGCTTTTACCGGCACCTTGGTTTCATCGTATACTTTGTGCAGGTTTTTTGTTTCTATTACTATCATTTTTTATGTTGTTATATTGGTTATTTTGCTGGATTTCAAATTGCCTATCCGACTGCCAACTGCCAACTGCCGACTGCCAACTGCTGACTGCCGACTGTCAAGTATCAGCTCTGATCGCCTCCGCTGGTTTAAATTTCAATGCCTTCCTTGCCGGGTAAATGGACGATAGTATGGCTGTAATAAACACCAGTATTGTCAACCCAACATATATCCGTGTATACAATATCGGGTAAACCAATGCGCTATACCCATATGCCTCAAATCCCTCTGCTACCGATGCAAAGTTCAACCCATGTTGGCTGGTCAGGCTAATGGTAGTATATGCCAAAACCATTCCGATGAAGGCACCTGTTACAGAAAGAAAAATGGTTTCAAGCATAATCATTATAAAGACCCTTTGTCTGTTCATCCCCACTGCCATAAGCATGCCTATTTCTCTGGTACGTTCAAGAATTGCCATTAGCATGGTATTCACAATACCGAAAGCCATAGCGATCAGTATCACCACTAACATTATGTAAGAATATTGCTCCATTAAGGCCCTCATACTTAAAAGCATAGGCTGCATATCTTTCCACGACATTACGCTAAGGTCAGGATATTCAGTTTTAATAACTGATTTGATTTCATTGGTCAGGTCTGCGTGATCCAATAAAACTGCTATTTCAGTTGCCTTGTGCTGATCAAAATTGATAAGCTCAGCCAAATCCTTCTTCGTTACAAAGACATTCGGCTCGTCAAAATTGGAATTGGCAGTTTTGTATATTCCAATTACCCTGCATAGGCCATAAACGATTTCATTATCAATATTTTGTAAAGTAAGGACAATCTTTGAACCTGATTTGGCTTTTAGACTGGTTGCCAGTTTGCGGCTAATAAGTATAGAAGGCGTTTTAGATTTTTTTTCAAAGTAACTTCCCTCAATAAGGCATTCATGGATGCGGGTTACCTTTTTTTCTTGCTCAGGGTCAATTCCATTTAGGATTACACCAGCGCCTTTTGCTGCAGTACTTGCCATTGCTGTCATCTTCAGTCGATCGCAAGCAGCTTTCACACCTTCAATCTGCTGAATTTCATCAATTTTTGTACGAGAACCGGAGATAGAATGTTCAGGCAAGTTATCCTGAATGAATTTAGGTTGATGGAGCTGGATATGTGAGATTTCATTGCTAATGGATGCATCAATTTTTTGTTCCACCATTCCATTTGATAAAGCCAGGATAAAGAGAATGCCATATAGGCCTAAAGATATTGCCGTAATTACAACAAGGCTCCTGAGTTTTGATCTCCAGATATTTCTCCATGCTACGGAAAAGATCATAATTGATTAATTTTAACTGTTAATTTAATTTTTTATCTTTCGTCTAACTTATTTTCCCTGCAAAGCCTGAATAACTTTAAATTTTCCGATCACCATTATTGGGTACAACCCGGCCAAAAGTGTAATAATAATAACTGTCAGGCTTTGATTAATATAGAAACCCGGTTCTATTATGAATGGCATGATCGGCTCAATATTATATTCCAGCATAGCTTCTGCTGCCTCTCCTGTTAGCCTGATTGGGTTAAGCATAAGGTATAATATGATAGGGAAACTGGCTGCCATTCCTGAAATTATCCCAAGAATTCCGATGGTAATTGTTTCTATTAAAATGATAATAGCCAGTTTAGTTCTTCGCATACCAACAGCAACCATAATCCCAAACTCTCTTTTTCGTTCCATTGTCATCATAAGGATTGTTCCCAGAATACCAAATCCAATGACAAGGTAAAGAATCCCAAGCATCACAATTCCGCTAATATTATCACCCTGAATGCCCTGGACAAGTTCAGGCAACATCTCCTTCCATGTCATCACTTCAAGGTTTTCCGCGTCGAGCTTTTCTAATTCATTAACTGTTTGTTGCAGGTGATCTTTGTCATCAAGCATGATGGAAAGGGAGGTAAGTCTATCCGGGGCAGCATAAAAATATTGAATGGCAGGCAACCCCATATAAATCATACTGTTGTTCATGGCGGGTGTGGCGAATTGAATTATTCCAACAATGCGATATAATCCGGATGCCGTTATTCCGTGATAGCCTTGGCTAATAAGAACAACCGAGTCATTTAAATCAAGCTTAAGGTAATCAGCAAGTTTTTCTGCCACCATAACACCTTCTTCATTAGTATCTAAGTAATGGCCACGAATAATTTTTTTTGATAACCCCGAAACAGCATCCTCTTTTACCATGTCGGTCCCAATCAATGCGATACCCTTTGTTTGGGTCCCTGAAGAGGCTAAAGCAAAAGACTCAATTCTTGGAATGGTAGTGGTTACATATTGAGAGGATGCTACAGTTTGATGTAGGGAATCGGTTGCTACAAAAGTGTTATCGATACTTTTATCATCCCAGTATCCTTTTGCATGGATTTGAATATAACCTGTCGAGTTTTCAACGGCACTTCTAACCATCATGTCATAGCTTCCTAATTGCATCGACCGCATAATTAATGCCAGGAAGACGGCAAAGAAGACAGATAGAATAGTTAAAATGGTTCTCCGTTTATTGCGCCAGAGGTTGCGCCAGGCTATTTTTAAGTATTCTTTCATTT
>JAGLWB010000015.1 GCA_023133655.1 Bacteroidales bacterium | reverse complement strand
TATGAGAATGTTGTTGTACTTAGGGCTGTTGGCTCAACCGATGGAATGACTGCTGACTGGTCGCAACTACCGCATGATTTCTTGGCAAGGATATCAAATCTTATCATTAATAAAGTGAAAGGCGTGAACCGCGTGGTGTATGATATCAGCTCAAAACCTCCTGCAACCATTGAATGGGAATAAGCAATTAATGTATGTAATCAACGTTTATAATTGGCAAAGGCACTAGATTTGAGATATTCTCTGAGCATATTCATTATTTTTCTGATTTCTTTCAGCTTCTCTACAGGCCAGGAGAATGCCGATATTACCCGTTCGCTCATCATTGAAGAATATAACGGTAAGGAGTATTATATTCATTTTGTAAAGCCAGGGCAAACATTATATGCTGTTTCACGAGTATACAATGTAAGTAAAGAGGATATTATTCTTGAAAATCCGGAGTTAAAAGAAGGAGTATTAAAAGTTAATCAAATTATAAAAATTCCGGTGAACAATATGTTAATGGATGATAATCAATCTTTTAGTGATAATCAAAGCGATACATTAAAGTATTTTTTCAGGCATACTGTAAAACCGGGCGAAACACTCTATTACCTTTCCCAAAAATACCATGTATCGATTGATGAATTGATAGATATCAATCCGGAAATAAAATATGGAACACAGGTCGATCAGATTATTCTTATACCCAGAAAACATTACATAACTGAAGAGATGATCCGGATCCAGAAAGATACCCTGGTCTATTATATTTTACACAAGGTAAAGAAAAAGGAAACTATATATGGGCTCAGTAAACAATATAACATACGAATGGATGACCTGTTTTTGCTTAATCCCATTCTTAAAAATGGTTTGAAGAAAAAACAGATCGTTAAGATACCTGTCGAAAATAACGGCCAATACGATGATATTTTCTCAGGACATCTTATCGTTTACTCGTATATCGAAAAGCCAGAAGCAAGTGATCCGGATGTTCAAAAAAAATATAATTGTGATTCTTTTTCTTATGATCAGGAGATTTTTGAAGTAGCCTTATTACTTCCACTTTATCTTGATCAATTAGAAGATATTAAAATTGATGATACGTCGCGTCTTCAACCCGCGGAACATTACAGACCCTTTAGATTCATCCAATTTTACGAAGGAGCTCTCCTTGCAATTGATTCACTTATTAAGCAAGGATTGAGACTTAAATTATATGTTTATGACGTTGATGATGATCTTACTAAAATCAGAAAATTACTTGCTACCCCTCGTTTAAAAGAGATGGATGTGATTGTTGGGCCTTTTTACAGAAGAAGCTTTAAGATTGCTTCTGGTTTTGCAAAAGCTAACAATATTTTAATCGTAAATCCTTATACAACCAGGGAAAGCGTTCTGGATGATAACCCAACTGTTTTTAAGGTTCAGCCCTCCATGGAAACACAAATTAGGAGATCACTGGATTTCATCCTAACTAATTACCCTAATGCCAATATTTTGCTTGTCAGACAAAACAAATACCAGTATGCAGAAGAAGCTCAGTATATTAAAGAAGAGATTGAAAAGGGAATTATGAAAGAGATTAGAATACCAAATACCAGGATTTTCAGCATCATAGTTGAGACCTCTCTTGCTGACACAACCTTACCTGAAGATGGTATTCTTGAAAGTATAATTATTGAGAACTCAATAGTTTCAAGTGAATTTATTGAACAATATCCTGCCGACAGCATGGTTTTCAAGAATACAGTAAAGGAAATTATTTTTGATATTGACAGTATGTATGGAATACGTGAGCATTCATCAGTTGTTAGGGATAATGTTATCCTGTCCGTTTCCAAAGACAATGTTTTCATTCTTGATTTCATAACCAGATTAAATTTGGTCAGAGATAGTTTCAATATTATTTTGTTTGGGATACCGGAATGGGACAGGTTCGATTTGGAAACCGACTACTTGCTTAATCTCCGTTTACATACTACTACAACTACTTCTTTAAACTATGAAGATGAACAGGTAAAGCAGTTTATCAGCAAATTCCGCAGGTACTTTCATTGTGAACCGGAACAGGGGAAGTATAGCTTTGAGGGATTTGACATTACTTATTTTTTTCTGAGGGAATTGATGCGTTTGGGGACGCATTTCCAGGATTGCATTTCTGAATATAACATGAAGGGATTACAGCAGGGATTTGAGTTTGTAAGAAGCGAGGGTAAAGGGTTCAAAAACAATTATGTTAGGATTGTCAAATACGAAGAATACAAAAAAGTTGATGTCTCCCTGGAGAAGTAACTCTGTCTTACCTCATGGCAATTACTTCCGCATCAGGATTTTCCGCTGTACTGTACTTTGTAATTTATTATTTCTTATTGGTTATTCTTAATTACTTACTTCCTAATTATTATTCCTCGTTTTTGATTCTACTTAATATTAAATTGATGCCGGAGGCATCATAGGTTTATAGAAATTATTGCGGCACATGGAACATTCGACCCCGACGGGGTCGAATACAACCTATACCATCCTGTTTTCTATAAATATGTAAACCCTACGGGTTTTAAAAGTATATTTTATGGTAAACACTTAACATATGCTTTGTAATGAATGTTATGGGCACTGGCGTAGGTTCGTCAAGGATTTAAGAAAAGAAACGAAGAATTTTATAAAGTAGAATAATGAACAGAGGAACAAAGGATTGTTGATCTGAGAATACTTCAAAAATCAAACATCCTTTGTTCCTCTGTTCGTAAATCCAGGAGCAAACGAAAAATAGCTATTAATGTTTTAGTTTTAATTGGCTTTAATAATTTTACCGCTTTGACTGAAGTTTTCAATAATAATATTGTAGAAATATATACCAGGAATCCAATCACTGCTATTAGTTGTTAAAATTTGATTATTGCCAGGATGTGTGAATTCCATCTTTTTTATAAGTGCACCTTTTATATCGAAAATAACCAGTGAGCAATTATTAGATGGAACAGATGAATTAATTTTTAAATAAAGATTTTCAATAAATGGATTAGGAAACAAATCGACTTTTGTACTATCTGTTTTATTACTAATTACCGAGACTGTAGGATTAATACTTCGGTGCAAGATGTGTGAAGCATAAGTAATAGAATAAATATATTCATCTGGAGCCAAACATAATTCAATAACCGAATTATGAGATAATCCAGAATTGATCCACTGCCAGGTTTCACCCCCATCGAGTGAACGATAAACACCTCCAAGACCTCCGACTGCATCAGAAACTCCAAGAAATATATCACCATTTGAATTAATCGCAATATCCATGGAATTTAAGTTCTCTGTCAAAATTATCCAGTCTGAGTTTATTTCATCAAAGATATAACATCCACCAATCCCTGTATAGTGATGACCATAAACAGCAGCAAATAACCTACCAGATGAACTAAGGGAAAGAGCCTGTACATAATGATATAATAACCCTATATGTTCCCATGTGTCACCGTTATTAACTGAACGATAAACACCTCCACCACCTCCCATATGTGCCGTTGTACCTGCGAAAATTGTATTGTTAGGCCCATTTTTAATGTCATATACATACTCCTCCCACCCAGGCACCATAAAAACCGTATCCCAGTCTTCCCCATAATTTAATGAACGTACAATTCCAATATTATGTCCACTTCCTGCAAACATTAGACCGTTATTAACACACTCTATTGCGAGTATATTATCTAGTCCACCTATTACACTATACCAACTATTTCCGTAATCCGCTGATTTATATAATTTACCACAAGATCCTGCAAAAATATTTCCTACAGAATCAATTGCTAATGAAAAAATAGATTTCCCTAATAATCCTTTAAATTCCCAGGTCTCACCATTGTCAGTGGATAAATAAACTCCACCCTGATAATTCCAAATGTCAGCAGTCCCTAAAAAGATATCTCCGTTTGGGTGTATTGATAATGCTTTATTACGGATAGTATCCGGTGTGGAAATTATCTCCCAAAAATCCTGTGAATACGAGTGTTCAGCAATAAATGAGAGAAGTAATAAAAATAAAAAGAAAGTATTATTTTTCATAAAAATGTAGTATTTATTTGGTTTGCATAAAAATACAACATTTATATATGAAATGCAGGGGACTAAAGATATATATGATAATTGAATTCAGTTCTGATAATGAATCAACTATTAATTTTCTTTACTAATCGAGTGCCTTGAGTTTGGGGTGCAGATCTCTGCATACACGGGGATGAGATCTGACACTCGAACAAAAAAAGTGCAGATCCCCGCTTTCGCAGGGATCTCATTATTGGCACGGCAGGTGACATTCCGCTTTGCAAGCAGGGAACTCATTATTGGCAGGGGGCGACTCCTTTTGCAAACTGGTTTATGATTATATGGTCCATGTTAAACCCGGCGGGTTTATATGTTTATAGAAAACACGAGGTTAAAGGTTGTATACGACCCCATCCGGGGTCGCATTTTCCCACTATTGTATTTCCTATAAACGTGCGATGCCTCCGGCATCTGGGCTATTCTATAATTGTTTTTTTGGAATTATGAACAGAGGAATTATTGAAATAGATTGAAGAAGCACAAGCTGAAATCTGTAAATATTTTGAAAAGCAACCTTCTCTTACCTCATGGCAATTACTTCCGTATCCAGATCTTTCTTGCCTACTGCCGACTGTCAACTGCCAACTGCCAACTGTCAACTGTCAACTTCTTTCTACCTCATGTCAATTACTTCCGCATCGGGATAGTCCTCCGCATTAAACACGAATTTTTCATCATCGATAACCATGTTTGGAATAAACTCAATTACTTTATATGTAAAAAGATTACCGTTTTTATCATAAATAATGAAGCTGTCAAAATGCAACGTTTCCTTTATTAGTAAAAGTTGTATTTTGGAATATGATTTTCCCTCCAATGGTGTTAAGTCAATAACCTGTATCGTTCTGCCATTTTCTTCATACTCCTTATTAAATTTTGATTTGTAATTATCATAATAAGAAGTAAATAAGTTATTAGGTGTTAAGGCTTCATCATCGTCTTCAATAGAGTTTATCTGAATTTCTTCAGCATCTTGAATGTAGGTCCATGTTGACTCGCCATCGCAAATAACTTCCTGCCCGGCAATACTAAGCCGGTATTTATTTCCTTTCAATAATAATTCTCCATCGAAGCTCTCATGAATATCTTCATTTTCGTTATCAAGTGAATATGAGAAAATCATTTTAATCGTTTTGTACGATTGGGTTTTTTCTTTCAAATCATCCAGAATAGCACTGGCTTTTTTATCTTGAGCTGCCGCAGTAATAATAAAAAATAAAAGGGCAACCAGTACTAATACTAAACGATTTTTTTTCGTTGTCATAAAAATTCCTTTTTCTGTTCTATATCTTTCAAAAATTGTACCAAAGCCATTTCTGTTTTTATTTTTACTTCCCGGGCTTTACTACCTTCAAAGTGTCCAACAATACCAACTGCTTCTAACTGGTCGATGATCCTTCCAGCCCGGTTATATCCTATTTTTAATTTTCGTTGTAAAAGGGAGGTGGAACCATGTTGGTGCTGAACAACAAGGCGAGCAGCATCTTCAAATAATTCATCTCGTTCGGTAGAATCAAATTCTTTATTCGTTTCATCTTCCTCATCGAGATATTCCGGTAAATGAAATGCATCAGGATATCCACGTTGAGAACCAATGTATTCAGTTAGCCTATCTAATTCGGGGGTATCAACAAAAGCACACTGCAACCTTACAAGGTCACTTCCGGTACTAAGAAGCATGTCGCCCCTTCCTATAAGTTGTTCTGCCCCACTGGAATCGAGAATTGTCCGGGAATCGATTTTTGAGATGACCCTGAAAGCAATCCGGGCGGGGAAATTTGCTTTAATTGTTCCTGTAATGATGTTTACAGATGGCCGTTGAGTAGCAATAATAAGGTGAATACCAACAGCTCTTGCCAATTGGGCAAGGCGCGTAAGTGGTGATTCAATTTCCTTACCTGCTGTCATAATCAGGTCGGCAAATTCATCAACTACAACAATAATATAAGGAAGGAACCTGTGCCCATCATTAGGGTTCAGCTTTCGGGCGAGAAATTTTGTATTATATTCTTTAATATTCCTTACAACAGCGTTTTTAAGCAGGTTATAACGACTGTCCATCTCAATGTTCAAAGAATTAAGTGTGCGGACTACTTTTCTGGTATCGGTAATTATTGCTTCTTCAGAATCAGGAAGTTTAGCCAAAAAATGTCGTCCTATTTTTGAATATAATGTTAGCTCGACCTTTTTAGGGTCAATAAGAACAAACTTCACTTGCGACGGGTGTTTCTTATATAATAAAGAAGCAATAATTGCATTTAATCCAACAGATTTCCCCTGACCGGTAGCACCTGCCATTAATATGTGAGGCATTTTGGTCAGATCTGCAATGTATGATTCATTAGTAATGGTTTTCCCAAGGCCAAATGGAAGTGAAAAATTGCAGTTTTGAAACCGCTGAGATTCAAGGATTGATTTGATAGAAACCGTTTCTGGTTTTTGATTGGGCACTTCTATGCCAATGGTGCCTTTTCCCGGTATAGGAGCAATGATCCGTATACCAAGAGCTGCCAGACTTAAGGCAATATCATCTTCAAGGTTTTTTATTTTTGAAATTCTTACCCCGGGTGATGGAATGATCTCATATAAAGTAACTGCAGGGCCTATGGTGGCTTTTATTTTATCAATGCTGATAGCATAATTATTGAGCGTTTTAACAATCCTGTTTTTATTATCTTCCAGTTCCTCCTTATTTACTTTTACTGAGCCACTGCCATAATCTTCGAGTATATCCAGTGGTGGAAATTTATAATGTGGAAGATCTAAGGTAGGATCATAAGCAGTTTCTAAGGAGCCGGGACGGGCACTATTCTTACTAATTTCATTATTGGTAACACTATCTTTACCTTCTTCAACTACAAAGTCGACTTCTTGCCCTTCCTGTCCGGTTTTTCCATCCGGGGATAATGGATCTGGTTCAGGCTTCAGTTCAGTATCATCTCCTTCAACTTCAAGGACTGATTCAATTGTGGGTGTGCTTTGAGATTCCTGTGGCGAATCAGTAGTTTCCCAAAAGATATTTTTTTTAACTTCCTGGTCAACAGAATCCATTTCTTTTTTAACCTTTCTAAATCGGATTTTACTGAGTTTAAAGTTAATAGTAAAGATCAAAAAGCTCAGTAAAACAAAAGAAAGAAGGATTATCTCGCCCGGTTTCCCAAGAATACTCTGAAGCCAAATGCTTGATTGATAGCCGAATGCGCCTCCTAAAATTAATAATTCAGAATTCATAAAAAAAATCAAGCCAAGTGTTATTGATAACCATAACAACCCCAGAAATGAATACCTGGTTGATTTCCCTATAGGTAGCAGACTTATTTTGAATAATAATTTAATACCGGAAAGTAATAGAATAAAAATGAAGAAATAAGAAGCAATACCAAACCATTCTTTGATAAAACGATGAGCCAGGACGGCTCCTATTTTTCCAGTCCAGTTATGGATCTCGATGGTATTATCAAATAAAATGTCTTTAAATGGAATGCCGGAAATAAAATCGTCGTTGCCCCATGAAAACCATGAGATAAGGTAGGAAGTAAAAGCCAGGAACATATAAACTGATAAAAGAATCAAAAATAAGCCAACAATTCTTTGAAATTTTTCATTCCGAAAAAAACCAGATAACGATCGTTTACTTGATTTTCGAGGCTTCTTTCTCTTTACCGGGTTTACGCTGTCGCTTTTTAATGTGTTCTTCCTGATGTTTTTTTCCTCTCTAGACATTTCTAAACTTTCAAATTATCTTGTTACCCTCCAAACATGCTTTTAAGCTCCTCTTCTGTAACGTATTTATAACCATCAGGAACTTCAAAGTCTTTTTTCTTTACAGCACCCTCTTTAATTTCTGAAGCGGTAAAGGTCATCATTATTTTATCATTTTTTATAGTATACTCCAACGGAAATCCTTTTAAGTTACGGAATTCTCCTTCAAATGAGATATCCTCAATGCCCAGCTCGTCAGTATAATAAACCATTATTGTTTCTTCAATGCCATCAGCATAAGAAGTAACTTCTGCTTTTTTACAAATGTAACCAGCAATAGTTTTTGTATCGTCCAAATAATTTACCGTAGGTTCTTGGTCTTTATTAAGCTCTTCCTCTACCATTTGTTTATTATAGCTGATAGCAAATTTTTGTCCCATAACATCAATGAGAGCAATTCGTGTCATCAACTCAGCATCCGTAATCTCAACCTGATTTGCCATCCCGGCAAATATTTCCATTTTTTTCTTACTTCCCATAATCTTCAACGTCATTGATTGTGGTAGCATCGCCATGGTTGCATCATCAAATTTACTATCAGGGTAAGTGATATTGTATTTTATGATACCTTTAAAATCTTTTCCGCTTTTCTGAGCCAGTAAATATCCCTGGCTAAACATACTAAAAAAACTCACTAATAAAAAAAATCTGATTGCTTTCATAATTTTGATTTTACATTAAAAAAATAATAATATTTATTTAATAGTTCTGAATATTTTATTCCACCTTATTTTACCATTAAAAAGAGATTTAGTGTTTTCGAGTGATAACCAAACAAAAACAGCTTTCCCAACCACATGATTTTCCGGAACAAATCCCCAGAAGCGGGAGTCAGCAGAATTATTCCTGTTATCGCCCATCATCCAGTAATAGTCCATCTTGAAAGTATATGTATCAGATTCTTCCCCATTGATGTATATCCTGTCGCCTTTTACCTCCAGGTCATTATCTTCGAATACATCAATAATTCTATTATAGAAAACTATATTATCGCTATTAAGCCGGATAGTTGTTCCTTTTTCAGGTATCACCAGTGGCCCATAATAATCTTCGTTCCATTTATATGCCGAATCGTAAGGGAAAAGGTAGGGGACCCACTCGTCTTTTTTCCGAACTATTTTTGTAACACTAACAACATTCCGGTATCTTTTTATTTCTTCAACAGCCTCATGAGGAAGTGTCATAATAAAATGATTTTGGCTCATCTTGCCCACTTTTTCAGTGATATTGAGTTTATCGAGGTTCCTGGGATTAATGGGTGTTCCCGTGGTTTCAACATTGTACTTGTACTGTTTTTTGCCAGGTGAAATAAGTTCTTTATTATTGATAAAAATTATCTGATCAATTATTTCTAATGTATCGCCGGGAATAGCAATGCATCTTTTAATATAATTATCTCTTTTATCAATGGGGCGGTAAATAACATCTCCAAAGTTAATCTTGTCTTTCCATACCCTGTCTCTTCCATATTGTCTAACCAGGCTGTAATAATCAGGATTTTGCACTTTGATAGTAATTGTATCTGCATTGGGATAATTAAAAACGACCACATCATTGTTTTTAATCGTTTGGAATCCAGGGAAGCGGTAATAAGGGAGCTTAATCCAGTCAAGGTACGATTTTTTGGTTTTAGACAATGGCATGGTATTATGCACGAAAGGGAATGATAAAGGTGTATTGGGCTGTTTCGGCCCATAGTGAATTTTGCTCACAAACAGAAAGTCCCCAACCAGAAGGGATTTTTCCATCGAAGATGTTGGAATAGTATAAGCTTCGATAAGAAACATTCTGATGATACTCGCCGCTACAACAGCGAAAATTATGGCATCAACCCATTCACGGACAGGTGTTTTTTTGATTTTCGGTCTTTGTTCCGGATCAAGAAATTTCTCATTAGATGAGGATCCAAGATATGGCAAATAGATAAACGAGAAAATCAGGGCAAGCGCCTGTTGACCAAGGTCATACTTTTGATAGCATTTGGCCATCTCAACAATCATCAGGAAAACCATAAAAAAGTTAATAAATGGTATCAAAAGGAAAACGTACCACCATAAAGGCTTTTTGATGACTTTCAACCAGATATAATAATTAAAAAATGGAATAATACTAAACCATCCCGAATATTCGGCCTCTTCAAGATTTTTCCAAATAAAAACCGGGTAGAAGAGGAATACAAGCAATAAAATAACAGTTAAATCCATAGTATATTAATCTTTTAAATATTCAAAATAACAAAAGATAAGCTGAGGTCCCCCCCTGAATCGTGTTAAAATATGTTAAATTAGGAACCTCACCTGAATTTAAGTCTGACAGTCAGGCCTGCCATTGGTTGATTATTGATCATGTTACCATTGGAAAAGCCCGGTTCAATTTTTAAGGAAAGGTACTCATTAATATTATAATCTAATAAATGTGCATCAACTGCAGCATCAACAATATTCAAGATATACCACACCCCTGTAACTATCCATGTCAACTCAACGTTTCGGAGATAATAATCCTTTCCTCTTTTGAGTTGATTTGCAGTTCCGTATTTATAAATATATTCATTATCGATAGAGTCAATGGGACTGATATCATAATTAACCTTCCAGACATATGCTTCTTTATATTTTTTATACTCCCGGGTGTTAATGGAAATCAGGTAGGCAAAAGTAGCAAATCCGGCATAAATAACAGGTATTTTCCAATACTTCTTGTTGTATGCCTGTCCAAGGCCCGGAAGCACAGCTGAGTAGAGTGATGCTTTATGGGGTGAATGTTTGTTAATCCAGGCAGTATCCTCTGTTTTTTTTATCTTTTGCTGAGCAAGAATGTGCTCACCGGGCAAAAAAAAGATTAAGAAGAGTAACATAGGAAGAAGCTTATGCAGGTAACGGGACCTTTGCAAGCAATGGTTTGATCGGTTTATGGAGTGACGGTTCACTTATTATTTAAAGAGTAAGGTAAAATCAGAGAATTGAAATAATTCGTTCCAGGTCTTCGTCTGATTCAAAAGATATAACGATACTTCCTTTGCCTTTAGTATTACGTTTTAGGTCAATATTTGTCCCAAACTTCTCAACAAGGTCATCTTTAATATTTTGATACCGGACTGGCAGTTTACGTCTTGGTTTTTTTGTTTTACCAATATCGAGTGATTGCATGTCCCTGATAATCTTTTCAATTTCCCGGACAGAAAGTTCCTTTTCAATGATGATTTTCATAAGGAACACCTGGCTTTCTGTTTTGTCTACAGACAACAATGCCCGGGCATGTCCCATGGTGATCATGTTTTTTTTGAGAGCAAGTTGTATTTCTGCCGGAAGTTTCAGTAGACGTATATAATTGGTTATTGTTGTTCTGTTTTTTCCTACTCTTTCACTTAGCGCCTCCTGGGTAAGATTGCATTCTTCAATAAGCCGCTGGAAGGCACCGGCAACATCTAATGGGTTAAGGTCATCTCGTTGAATGTTTTCAACGAGTGCCATTTCCAACATTTGTTGATCGCTGGCAATACGAATATAGGCAGGTATTTCTTTTAATCCGGCCATTAAAGCTGCCTTGCATCTTCTTTCCCCTGAAATAAGCTGATATTTATCATACCCAAGTTTTCTGACAGTAATGGGTTGAATAACACCTTGTTCCCTGATTGACCGGGAAAGTTCTTCAAGTAATTCCCCCTGGGATGAATCTCTGGGTTGGAACGGGTTGGATTCTATGTTCTCCAACGGTATGTTTGCAATAGCACCAACCACATATTTACCGGAAATATCTCTTGAAGTGATATCAGTGTCGGGGCTTTCAAGTATGGCACTTAAGCCCCTTCCCAGGGCTTTTTTTTTAGTTTTCATTCAACAGATTGAATTTATCAGTTCGAATGGTTTTGGTCATATTATTTTTTTGCAGAATCTCTCTTGCCAGATTAAGGTAATTAATGGCACCGGTACTTCCGGCATCATGCATGATAATGGTTTCACCAAAACTTGGGGCTTCACCTAATCGTGTATTTCGATTGATAATAGTCTTAAAAACCATCTGTTGAAAATGCGTTTTAACCTCTTCAACTACTTGTTTTGCCAATCGCAAACGAGTGTCAAACATAGTCAGCAATATACCTTCAATATCAAGCGATGGGTTAAGTCTGGACTGGACTATCTTAATGGTATTCAGCAGCTTACCCAACCCTTCAAGTGCAAAATATTCACATTGTACAGGGATTAGAACCGAATCAGCAGCAGTAAGTGCATTAATTGTTACCAGGCCGAGTGAAGGAGAGCAATCAATAAAAATAAAATCATAATTATCTTTAACAGTACTAATAACCTGTTGCATCATATTTTCCCTGTTGGGCAGGTTGATCATTTCAATTTCAGCCCCAACCAAATCAATATGTGCAGGAAGAATATCAAGATTTGGAGTGGCTGTATTTAAAATAATATCGGCAGGGTTTACATTATCGATGATGCATTCATAAATACTTGTTTTGATATTTTTAGGATTAAACCCCACACCCGAGGTAGCATTAGCCTGTGGGTCAGCATCAATCAACAAAACATTATACTCTAACACAGCAAGGCTACCACAGATATTGATTGCCGTTGTCGTTTTTCCAACGCCCCCCTTTTGATTTGCTATGGTAATTACTTTTCCCATTCGATTTATTGCTCTTTCCAGATAACTAAAAAAGCTGTCCTTTAATGGACAGCCCCATTAAATATTTTGCAACTTTCTAAGCTTCAGCTGATTCAGATTCCTCACCAAGATCTTCAAATTCAACATCTTTGTGTTTTTTACTAATATCTTCTAACTCGTCAACAACAGATGTGTCATTTTCAGTTGGTATTACTTCTGGTGTTACTTCTGGTGTTATTTCTGGTGTTATTTCTTCCCTTTTTTCAAAGGGCTGATTAGTTTGGATATAAGAAATGGCTTCATCAAAGCCTAATGCAAACTTTTCAAAATCTTCTTTATACAAAAAAAGTTTGTGTTTTTCATAGTAGAACTTTCCTTGTTCATTGTTGAATCTTCGCTTGCTTTCTGTTATGGTTAGATAGTACTCATTCGCCTTGGTTGCCTTAACATCAAAGAAATACGTTCTTTTTCCCGCTCTGACCGCCTTCGCAAATATCTCCTCTCTTCTCTCGTATTTATCAAACTCTTCCATCTTCTCAGGTTTAAATTAATGATTCTAACGCAAAAGTAAACAATAATATTTTATTTAAAAACAAAATTTGCAGTTTATTAACAAGGTGTTAATAAATTCAATTGCAATACAAATCATTAATAGGAATGAATTTTATAATTAGTTAAAAATCTAAATTGAAATTATTCAACAAAATTATTTTATACTATCGGGGCATTAAATCATAAAAGTCAGTTTTGCGGATGACTTTTTAAGACAGAAATGCCAATATCCTCAATTAGTGTAAGACAAAACTATTTATAGGGAAAAATTACGAAATTGAAATAAACTCTGGTGGTCCGGAACGAAAATTGCATTATATTTCAGGTGGTAATGGTATTTTTGCTATTTTTGAACAAGAAGGTAGTAAGAACACAATGTATTATATCCACAAAGATTATCTTGGCTCTTATTATTGCGTTACCTCCGATAATGGGATAGTAATTGAGTATAACAGTGTAGAACAGATTTACAGCTTCGATCCCTGGGGAAGGCGACGTAACCATACAGACTGGTCTTATGATAATGTGCCTGCGACTTTTCTTTTTGACCGGGGCTTTACCTGCCATGAACACTTGGATCTGTTTGCCCTGATAAATATGAACGGGCGAGTTTATGATCCTATGCTTGGTCGGTTTTTAAGTCCTGATCCAATAGTTCAAGGGTTAAATAATTCTCAAAATTTTAACCGTTACAGCTATGCCTTAAACAATCCATTAAAATTCATTGATCCAACTGGCTATACACATGGTCCTCCACTTGACTTTAAGCTGGGCAGGGGAGATTTTGCTCCTCAGGGGTATGGTTTCCATATAGGCCCTAAGGGAACAATAACATATGGAGGAAATGGTAATTCTGATACATTTGCTAATTCAACCTCTTATTTCAATAATGAAGGGGGAGCAAATAACTCATGTGGGACTTCATTCGAAATGGAAGTGACAGATCCCGAAACTGGCGAAAAATTTACAGTATTGGTAGTAATAGTTGAAAGTACTACATCTGAAAATGTTGAAGAAGAAGGAGGAGGAAATTCTGATAATCCGTCAGGGGGAAATGATCAATCGGAGGGGGGTGCATTAGATTTTCAAACTGCAAGCGATGCACATAAGATTATTCAAATAATGAACGGTATTAGGGATGCAAGAATGAGTGGGAGTGAATTTATTGATATCCGACAGTTATTTTTCAACCTTCCTATATATACTGATATAGCTGAGATGATAAGTGATGTCAAAATAGGTAATTATTTTATGACAATACACATGCATCTGGGAATATATGAGAATCTGAAAATAGGCATTTATCCTGCTAGAGTGGGCCAAACGGAGCTATTCTATAATACATATATAAAAAAAGGGTTCGTAAAGGAAGGTTACTGGGATTATATTGAACTCAATGGCTTTGGCGGTACTATACCTATACTTATGATACAGATTAACACTAATTATGATATTTTTTATAATTATCTTTATAATTAAGAATTAAGTGATATGAGATATTTCAAGAAGAAAAGAATAATAATTCTGTTTAGCTTAACTATTGTAGTAATAGCTATTATACTTTTTTTTGTATTTAATGTTCGCAAAAACTATATTAATAATTTTAGCGAAATGGAATATCGCAAGATTAATTTTCTTTATCAAAATCCTTTTATTTCCTACTTTGAGAATAAATCAGAATGTCCACTTAATATTGAGGAAGTAATAGTTCTTAAACCAGATGACCCTGAATATGAAACTTATTTGAACAGGCATTTCAAAGATTTTTTAAGTAAAGAAAAAGAACTTATTTACTACATGCCTTTATATAATAAGCATAATTTAAAAAGAGATGCTTTTTTAATAGTAAGTGCGGGGATAGATGGGAAAGTTGATAATTTGGTTAGCAAAGAAGATACTATATTTATTGATGAATTTGAAAAAAAATTAAATTTTTACAATAGCTCAAGATATTATAGAATAGGTAATCCCATGCAATCTTATCATGATTCTACATTTAGTATTACTAATTACTTCTTTGGTCAGAAAGATTATTTGATAGCATATATAAACTGTATAGATTATTACAAGTCTCAGATAAAAAAGTTGTATCTCATTGACTCTCTCATTAATCGCATACAAAAATACAACTATATTGAGCACAAAAATACTACGGTAAAGCAGATATATGGGTACCATGGTATTTACTCTAAAGACACAATAAGAGATATTACTAAGTATGTATATTTTACTGTAGATAATTTTATAGTTAAAAACAAACTTTACGACGAAAAAGATTTTGAAACAACCACAGGTGATTCTGTGGCATTTGTTGGCAGATTAGTGAAAATAAATTTAGAAAGTAAAGAAATAGATTTTGATAATTGTATTCCATTGGATAGTGTTTCCATGGCCCTTTTTCGCTAAGCCAGCTAACCCCAAATTAGGTATACAAAAAAGCTTTGCTAGTTAACAACATTACAGCTAAAAAACAAAACAAGTTTTTTTATGGCTAAAATTGGCAGTATTCAATAAACAGAGCTTGGAGTACCAAAAAATTGAAATTGAATTTTGGAGAATAGAAGCAAAGAAACCGGCAGTTTGGGGTATTTTATATTTATTGCATAGCTATTACTTTTAAACCTGCCTTTCTTAGGCATCTCTAATTATATGATTTGCAAAAATATTAACCATTGTATTTTGGTTACAAAAACCCAAAGTACAACAAAAACTCAACTATTATGAAACACAAATTGATTTTATTACCATTCATTCTTTTTTCATGTTTAGCTTATTCCCAATGGGAATGGCAATATCCTATACCCCAGGGTAATCCACTGATGGATGTTACTTTTTATGATCAAAATACCGGTTGGGCAGCTGGATATGATGTTATAATAAAAACCACCGACGGTGGAAATACCTGGGATATTCAATTACAATACACGGATATTTGGTTTGATGGCCTGTTCTTTTTTGATCAAAGCAATGGTTGGGCAGTAGGGCAAGCTGGAACAATTCTTAATACAACAGATGGGGGGAATACATGGGAACAACAAACCAGTGGGACAACAGTAAATTTGTATGGTAGTTTTTTTATCGACCAATTAAATGGCTGGACAGTTGGGGACAATGGTATCATTATTAACACCAGTAACGGGGGAAACACATGGGAACCACAAACAAGTGGAACTACCGATTGGCTTACATGTGTGTTTTTTATAGATCATAACAATGGCTGGGCTGTTGGAGGAGACGGTTGGATGTCGGAGGGGATAATATTACACACCATTGATGGTGGTACAACATGGGAATTGCAAACATATGGAGAAGATGAATCCTTCTCGTCTGTACATTTCATAGATCAAAATACCGGTTGGATAGTCGGAAGTAGTGGCTTAATCCTTTACACTAATGATGGAGGTACTACATGGGAGGAGCAAGATTCAGGGACAAACAGGTATTTGGAAAGTGTTTGCTTTGTTAATCAAAACAAAGGTTGGATTGTAGGAATGTATGGTACAATTTTATATACGAATGATGGAGGAGATACCTGGGTTGATCAAACGGCGGAAACCGGGAAGTGGTTAAAAGATGTATGTTTTGTTGATGCCAGTAATGGCTGGGCTGTGGGTGCCGGTGGAGAAATCATCTTTACCAGTGACGAGGGTAATTCATGGGAGCATAAATCTCAAGGTTATGATTGGAGACTATTTGATGTTTATTTCCCCAGCACTGAAATTGGTTGGGCAGTTGGCCAAGAAGGGGGTGTTTTTTATACTGTCGATGGTGGCAATCAATGGATACAACAATCATTTAATACCTCTGCTGATTTTAATGCTGTTTATTTTATTGATACTTATAATGGATGGATTGTTGGGGAAGCGGGTAATATTTTTAATACTTCAAACAATGGCTCTAGTTGGGAAGAACAGGAAAGTGGATTAACCAGTGGCCTTAATGATGTTTTTTTAACAGACCTGAATAATGGCTGGGCAGTAGGAAATGGTGGCAAAATCCGTAGCACCCTGGATGGAGGAAGTACATGGAGCGAGCAAATAGGTGGTGTTTACAAGAATCTATTTGGTGTTTATTTTATTAATCCGGATGTAGGTTGGGTAGCCGGACAAGATGGAACGATTCTTTATAGTGACAATGGCGGAAATACTTGGGATTTAATGTCAAGTGGAACCACCAATACTTTAAATAGTATCTTTTTCACAGATTTAAATAACGGATGGGCAGTTGGGGAGGAGGGTACTATCCTTAATACCAGTGATGGTGGAAATACATGGAACCCTCAAATTAGTGGAACTACATATATATTGCATAAGGTTGTTTTCATAGATCAAAACACCGGATGGGCTTCCGGCGTTAGTGGCACTATTCTTTATACCCATGATGGGGGAAATGTGTGGCAGGAGCAAATTAGTGGAACAGTCAGTACATTATATGGTATCTGCTTTACAGATTCAAATAACGGATGGGCAGTTGGGTCATTTGGAACAATAATACACACGGATAATGGAGGAGTACTATTTCAGGAAGAATCACAGCTCTCAAGTAATAATTTAAATATTACCAATTTTCCGAACCCTTTTTCAAAAACAACAACAATCAGAATAACCATACCGCAACCGGGCCCGGTACAAATCAGTATTCATGATATTAATGGTAGAATGATAGATATGGTTTTAGATAAAGAATTTAATGTTAGTGATACATATCAGGTAACCTGGAATGCAAAACACCATCCGCCCGGACTATATTTTTGCAGGGTGAAGATTGGAGAATATATTGAAACAGAAAAAATGATGTTAATGCGATAGTATTTAACATCAGGTTAAATGGAAATCGATCAAGAGTCACATTATCAGCCATTATATTAGATAAATTCAATTGCAATACAAAACACCAATAGCAATGAATTTTCCAATTAGTTTGCTTTCCATTTTCGTTTGATAAAAGAAATTCCCTATTTTTGCTCCGGAATTATTATTTATAGGATTGTTCATTCACACCAATTATGTATAGTAGAAGGCATATTCGTATTAAGGTCATGCAAGAGGTTTATGCCTATTTACAAAGAGGGGATTCTAATTTACCACTTGCTGAAAAGGAGTTACTCAAAAGCTTCGAAAAGCTCTACGACCTTTTTATCTATCAGTTATCATTTCTTGCTGAAATTTTTGATTTTGCTCAATTACGTGTTGAAGAAGTCAAACAAAAATTTCTTCCTACTGAAGAAGATCTTAATCCTGACACAAGGCTTTTAGATAATCGACTCATCGATCTTATTATGAAAAATAAGGAATTTTCTTTTCATGTTAACCGGTTAAAAATATCATGGAAAGATGAAAAGGAAATGATTCGGGGGATATTGAATGATTTTCGAAACAATGGTGAAAATAAATTATCTATCTCTTCAAATAAAAATTCCTTCACTGCGGACAAAAAGTTTTTAACGGATTTATTTCGCAATTATGTAGCCCCTAATGAAACACTTGAGAGTTTTTATGAAGAGGAAAGTATGTATTGGGCTAATGATTACCCTATTGTAACCTCAAACATCATGAAATGCCTGGGGAAAATCAAAGAGGATTGGAATGAAGACGACCATATTCCAGTATTTTATACCTCACCGGCTGATAAAAAAGAGGATAAAGAGTTTGCACTGACACTATTTCGGAAAATAATCTTACATAGAGATGAATTCGAACAAATGATTGGTAAAAAGGCAGTTAACTGGGATTTAGAAAGAATAGCATTGATGGATATGATTATCCTCGAAATGGCTCTTACTGAAATCCTGGAGTTTCCCACCATCCCGGTTAAGGTTTCTTTTAATGAATATATTGAAATATCAAAGAGTTACAGCACTCCCAAAAGCAAAGTATTTATTAATGGTATTCTCGATAAACTCATCCTTGACCTAAAAGAAAATAACCAAATCAAAAAAGCAGGCAGGGGATTGGTTGAGTAGTTTATTTTACTTTCTTATATGTCATTTAACCATATTTCAATCAGAAATTATTCCCATGGCGATTTTAAGCCTATTCTGAAATTGTGGGAAAGCACAAAATTAGCCAATACAGAAAGAGCCGATACTGAGGAGGTTATTGAAAAAACAATTAGGGCCGGAGGTCTCTTCTTACTTTTAACCTTACGTAAAACCGGTGAAATCATTGGTACTTCCTGGATTACAAATGACCAAAGGCGGCTTAGCCTTCATCATTTTGGGATAGAGCCACTTTATCAGGGGAGAGGATATGCAACATATTTATTAGAAGAAACGCTTAAGCAAGCCAGGAAAACAGGCCAGCAAATTAAGATTGAAGTACACCAAACGAATCTGGCTGCCCTTAATCTGTATAAAAAATATGGATTTGAGTACTTAGGCGATTATGGTGTGTTTATTATTCGCGATATCGCTGAAAAGCCGTAAAGAAAAAACACGCTTATCTAAATAATTTGTACTTTTGCATCCACAATCAAAAAAATGAAAAAAAATTTTTATCATATTATTTTTTCAACTTTACTGATTTTGGTGTTTTCAGCGTGCGGATCTCAAGACAACGACCGTTTATCTGCTGATATTGTTTTTAATCCCAATACAGCTGGTAATCGAGATGCTTCAAAGAAACTGCCAGTGATTACTTTTCTGGAAATGGAACACGATTTCGGAAAGATTATTCAAGGAGAAACCGTAACCTACACTTTTAAATTTAAAAATACGGGGAAATCCGACTTACTTGTATCTACGGTGAGCACTTCCTGTGGTTGTACTGCTACAAAGTATTCAAAAGAACCGGTTGCTCCGGAAAGCGATGGGTTTGTACAAGTAACCTTCATTAGTGAAGGCAGAAAGGGATTTCAAAACAAAACCGTTACCGTTCTTGCTAATACACAACCAAACAAAACTATCTTACGCATAAAGGCATTGGTAGTAATACCAGAGAAATATTAATTTTTTTTATTTAACTAATCCAGACAAAAATGAATTTATTAAACATTTTACTATTTATGCCCCAGGGAGGAGAAGAAGGTGGTGGCTACAGTTCATTAATTTTTCTTTTGTTGATCGTTGTTGTTTTCTATTTCTTTTTCATCCGTCCACAGATGAAACGGAGCAAAGATCAAAAGAAATTCAGGGAAGAGCTGAAGAAAGGAAGTAAAATAATAACTGTTGGTGGAATTCATGGAAAAATCCTTGAAGTAAAAGAAACCTCTGTCCTTATTGATGCTGAAGGCACAAGATTGAAAGTTGAAAAATCTGCAATAGCCATGGATTCAACGGCCCAAATTGGCCAGGCTCAGAAATAACCTATTTGGAGGGAAATAAATTACAACAGCCTTGAAAACAGAAATCAACGGCCTTATTGAGAAATTGAAAAGACCTATCCAGCTTAAGTTTGGAAATAAATTTTCTGTTTTTGTCATTTGCCTGCTGATTTCAATTTTTTTATGGTTTCTGGTCAAAATGCCAGCAGTCGATTCTTCGGAAATAAATTATCCCCTGAAGTTCAGGAATGTGCCGGAAGGTAAAATCCTTACCTGGTCTTCAAACAATCAACTAAAGATAAGCCTGATTGAAAAAGGAACCAAAATGGTCAGTTCCGGATTCTTAAAAAAGAAGGATCCTCTTATAATAAACCTG
Source organism: Bacteroidales bacterium (assembly GCA_023133655.1). Lineage (GTDB taxonomy): Bacteria > Bacteroidota > Bacteroidia > Bacteroidales > JAGONC01 > JAGLWB01. The sequence continues at coordinate 4,263 of JAGLWB010000015.1, read as the reverse complement.
GCAAATATCAGATTAGAGAAAAAGAATGGCTTTTATCAAGGTTACCTTCTAACTTCAAATATGGTTACTAATTTTGAACGACAGTTAAGCGTTTTTGATGCTATTCTGAGCATTTATCCTGATACAATTCAATTTCGTTTTGAAGATATAATGACGAAAAAAGTACCAGTTAAACTAAATATTTCCTATGATTTGGCGCCTCAATTCAAATTATACGGCCCCATAACCATTACCCCTGACAGTATATTGGTTAGTGGATTAATGGGAGCTGTTGACACAATTAATTGTCTCCCGACAATTACTAAGAAAATTACAAATATGAACGAAACACAGGAATTGACTGTTAAATTAGACATAAAAGCTACTGATAATACTGTTGACATTTCATCAACAAGCATCAATGTGTATATTCCTGTGGAAGAGTTCACAGAATCAATTATTACTGTTCCTGTTGAGGTTAACACTGCTGATACAGCTATTAATCTCAAGACATTTCCAGAGCAGGTGGAAATAACCTATCATGTTTTTCTTAAGGATTACCATAGGGTTGAACCCAGTATGTTTAAAGCAGTGGTTAATTTTTCGCCTGTCGTTAAAAAAAATAATATTTTAGCGATAGATATCATTCAGAAACCAAAATTTATCACCATAACCGGAGTCAATCCGGCTCAGGTGGAATATGTCATTCTTAAATAGAGCTACTTAACGTGTTAAAAGTTGGGCTAACCGGTAATATAGGCAGTGGCAAGACACTAATCGCCAAAATATTTACCTCTTTTGGTATCAATATTTTTTTTGCCGATCTTGAAGCTAAGCAATTATTAAAAGAGAGTGAAATTAAAAATATTCTTGCCGGGAGGTTTCCACCTGAAATTTTTGATAATAAAAAAAATATCATCAATAAGAAGCTAGCAGAAATTGTTTTTACAGATGAAGAATACTTGAATGTTCTTAATGCTATTATCCATCCACGTGTAATGATAGCTTTTCAAAAATGGATGAAAGGCTTGATTGATGAACAATATATTCTGTATGAGGCAGCAATATTATTTGAAAGTGGACATCATAAGGATTTAGATAAGGTGATCATGGTCTCTTCCCCTGAAGAGTTACGCATAAAACGGGTAATGGCAAGAGATAATATATCAAGGGAAGAAGTTCTCCACCGAATCCGGCATCAATGGCCTGATGAAAAAAAGGAACCAATGGCTGACTTCATAATCATTAACGATGAAAGACATCTTGTCATACCACAAGTTCTTAAGATACACAAGGCATTAATTGGTTGAAATATAAAATGTAATTGCTGCCGATGCAATTCTCTTTCCTTACATCGCATATCGAAAATCGAAAATCGACAATTGACAATCCTACAGTTTCACCCGGAGTGCTAAAACCAGGTTCCTTCCAGCGGAACAAATACCCGAAGAATAGGGGCGGTAGCGTTTATCCAGAATATTTTCTAAACCAAAATTTACCTGCAGGTACCTGTTAATTTGATAAGAACCCATAAAGTTCAAAGTCCACCAACCAGGAGAGTATAGATTACCATTGTTATCTGTTGCATACATGTAGGGTTTATCTCGTTCAACAAAGGCCAGGTTCTCATGCGATATTTCTCCATTGTATATGGCGTATATTTCTAACCTGGTTTTAGTAGTGTTATAGGTTAGGTAAGTACTTCCAAAAAGGGGAGATACATGCCGCAGAGGCTCATCGTTATCATAAAAACCCTGCATCAGGCTGATGTGGGAGCGAAAAGAAAGAAAATCAGTGAGGTCTGCTTTAAAAGTGAGGTTTCCTCCCAAAATATCTGCATGCCCGGCATTCACAACTGCAATCACATTGTTTGTATCCCCATCGAAAATAATCCAGTTTTTCCCATTATACAAATAGTCTTGGGTAACCAAAGGATCAACAACGCGGGAATAGAAAAGAGTGGCCTCAATGCTCGCAACGCTATTAAAACTTTTCATAATTCCAACATCCATATTATAGGAATATTCGGGTTTAAGGTTGCTGTTAGGCACTAGTACATTGCCTTTTGAGGGTTGAAACACTTTTGCAAGGCCATCCAGGTTAGGTGCATGGAATCCTGATGACAGGTTTAAATTAATCTGCCATGATTCTGTTGGCCTAACAACAAATCCCAGGCTACCATTAAAGGCGCTGTTCTGGTTATCAAGGGGAACCGGGGAAAATTGGTAAAATGATGTATCAACAAATGTTGAGTAAAGGCTAATGTAATTGTACCTGATTCCTGTAAGTAATGTAACTTTTTCTGAAATATTGTTTTTATAGCTAATATAGGGTGCAACGATTAATTGCCTGTTTATTCCATCCGGGTATCGGGTTTCAAGTGGCGAAATGGAGCCTGTAAAAATGTCTCTTTCGTGAGCTGTTGATTTATTGGTATTGAAAAATAACTCAATGCCATAAAAGAAATGGGTATTTGCTTTCAGGCTTTTATCAAAATCAAGGTTAAAAGAATAAACATTAACATTTTCAAATCTTTCATTGATGCTGGATTTGTACAGTTTTCTATCATGACGGCTTTCTTCGTAGTTTTGGTAAGCCGCTGTAAGTTTTACCTTGTCAAACAACCTGTTTGTATCGCTAACCTTAACATTTAGCACATTTAGCATCCAGCGTTGTGGTCCATAGTACCACGCTGCATATTTAAGTTTATTGTCGCTGTATTGAGTCAGCCTGTCATATCGTGGAATATCAGATGTATTGGAATAATGGAAGCCATAGTCAATATTGATTTTATCATTTGGCCGAAACCGGACCTTTTGCATAAGGTTGTACTGGTTGTAGCCTGAGAATACTTGAATATCCGGGTTGTCATTCTCAAGAATAGTATCATTTCCATTATTGGTCTCAACATATTGCAGGCGTTGGTATTCATCATGGTTATGGCTTCCCATTCGAAGATCATTGAAACTACTGTAAGTGAAACTGGTTAGGAATCCCCACTTCGAGGTGCCTACATTAAAATCAAAGTGGCCCGTGTTTTCATTATTTGCTGTAGAATAGCGTAAGAGGCCGTTTGCCGATACCTGGTATTTACTATCGTAAGAAAGCTGAGGAGTTTTGGTATGAAAGTCCATAACACCCCCCATAGCATCACTACCATACATAACCGATCCTGGCCCGAAGATAATTTCTGCTGATTCAATGGTATTTGCATCAAGGTTTATAACATTTTGAAGATTTCCACTCCTGTAGATAAGATTATTCATTCGCACACCATCAACAACAAGTAGTACTGTATTGGCCGCAAAACCCCTGATCATAGGGCTTCCACCACCGAGTTGGCTTTTTTGAACAAAAACCTCTCCCGAAGCACCCAGGAGATCGGCTGATGTTTGTGAATTATTAAATGATATTTCCCTCGCTGTAATAAAGGTAATTTTGTTTGGCACTTCAGTTCTGTCCTGTTCCCATTTGCTGGCAGATACCACAATCTGACTCAGATGAATGGTACGCTCTTTCAATTTAATAATTTTATCGCTATTTATTATTTCGGCATGCGATAGGATGAGTTGCTGATAGCTCGGATGTTGAAATATTACGGTGTCATTTTCATTAAAGACGCTTATTTCAGTTATGCCAAATTGGTTTGTTAACGCTGTCTTTGAATTGTTAAGGTCAATAATAAGTACATCCTCAATTGGTTGGAGATTTGTTTGATCAATAACTTTTATCGTTTGAGATGTTGCTCCTATATAAAAAAGAAGGATCGAAAAGATTATTAGCAGTCTGTTCATGATTATTTTTGCCAGAGATTTTATCAATTTATTAATAAAAATCGTGCCAAGTTTTGCTTTTCCTTTATAAATAACTGGTTATTTTGGATTTGATTTTTGTGCAAAAGTATTCGACAAAATGAAATTCAGCAAATATTTAACGAATAAAACTAAATTTTTCCTTATTATTGCTTGAAAAATGAATGTTATTTAATGTATTAGATGCCAATGCTTTTTTGATCGCTATTCTATTTATATGAAGTTAATTACAAAACAAATAGAAAGAAATGCTTTAGGGCACTTCAAATATTTTGATTTTAAAATGGGAGCGGCAGGTGCATTAGTACTTGGAGTTCATTCAACGAGAGGCACTCCTGAACCTTTAAGTTCTACCATACCAACCATCATACTTTCTCCTATTTCGTTTGCCATATGGGGGGTAAGAAAAAGAAAACAATTAGGAATGGCCTCCGGCAACGATCCGCATGATACGCCAGTTCAGAATAAAAAA
>JAGLWB010000149.1 GCA_023133655.1 Bacteroidales bacterium | reverse complement strand
ATATGCGAATATTGGCTCCGTGGAGCCAGATGTTGGTAGCAAAGAGACCTATAAGAATGATAAAAAGCCCCGTTAGGGGCGACATGAATGATTGGATATCAGATAAATGATAAATAATATCAGATAAAATACAATATTTTAAATCTGTTGATGCTAATTATTTCGTACCTAACGGTACTTGATGTTAACATCGAAATTTATTATCTACCAATATTTAGTCCCTCCGGGACTTTCGAAAAATAACCTTCTCGGGTTTTTAGCAAACAACCTTTCCGGGACTTTTGACAAACATACTTTCCAGGGCTTTCGAAAAATAACCCAGTCTAAAGAATTAAACATGACATCCAATAAAGATGCTGCTTGGCCGGTTACTTAGCAATTGCATACGTAATAAGCTCTTCATACACTTTTCGCCAGCCACTCCACCTGTGCGCATTGCTTAGTGAGTCATTATGCCATAGGCTGATAAAAGTTCCATTTACCGCTTTTACTTCATCAATGAGCGACTTAATTATTTCTATCGCTTCTTCGGTTGAATGACCATGGTAATCCCGTAACGTCCCATCCATAACGGTAAATGGATGCAACAGGAGTTTTGTTTCTGATTCAAGATCGAGGTCGTAAAAGTAAAATGGAGTGCATATTCCCGCCCTGAAGCCTGGTTCTGAAGCATATCCCATGGAAAAGTCATTCATGATATCCAAACTGATAAGCTTTCGGTATGTGGTTGGCAAAACCAGTCGTAGAAAATGCTGACGGCTATTAATGATCTCTTTGTTGACAATCGCTGAGAGTCGTTGTACTTCAGCTTTAAGTTTTGCCGGATACTGAAATGAAGCATAGGAAGGATGAATCCCTATGTCGGCGTAATCGGCAATAGATTTTATTAAAACCTGAAATTGACGGTTATAGTGAGGTATGTTTTTATCGTTAACGCCATAATCTGCTAAAAGGAAAAAATAGATGGGGTTAAGCCTCTGTTTTTTGTGAAGTTCAAGTTGGTAAGCAAACGTATCGAAAGGATCAGGCTCAAGGCCTGCCAACACATTTGTACGTTCAAGTATTTCAGCGAAATCCATTTTCAGAAGAGCACGAATATAACCACCGGTAGTTCGGAAAAATCCTTTCAGGCGATAAGCAAAAGCGGCATCAACATCTATGGTTGGGATAAATTGATATTGCTTTTCTTTGAGTTTCAATTCCGGGAATCTTTTAGTTAATACCCCTCGGATTTTTTGAGACCAAATGTTTACCAGTGGTTTATGTAAAAACCCATTCTTAAATGCACAGCTCTCCTGAGCCCTGCAACGATTATGTTCATCTTCCCGATGAGGAAGGTATTCTTCAAAGCGTGAAACAAGAAAGAAACTGGCAGCAAAAGGATCAAATGGAAAAACGGAGGCCTTTTCATACACCAGGTAAAATGCTTTATTCCCTTCGAAGTCAATAAAATTAAATTCCTGCGTTTTAATCCCTGTTTCGAAAAGCAAATCAACGGAACCAAAAAACAACTCAGATCCAAGAGGCGAAGTGGAATAGGAAAATTTCACACCTTCATAGTTGTGAAATACCTCTTTGTCAGTGGTCAGACTATATTCAAGACCAAGCAGTTGGTTTAAAACCAAATTGAAAATATATTCTACCCTTTTAGTCTTTTTATGTGTGTAAATGAGGGCCATAATCCATTCATTTGAATAAATAATTTATAAAACTTGTTTTTCCCGGCAAAATTGGAAGCCAAGGTAATTAAAAAATTGTAATTTTGAATCTTAATTTTTCGATTAACAGGGAGGAGAGGATGGAAAACTTTATTGTTTCTGCCAGAAAATACAGGCCAGCTACTTTCGATACGGTTGTTGGGCAGCATGCTATTACCAGGACATTAAAAAATGCGATTAAGAACAATCAGGTCGCACAGGCTTTTTTATTTTGCGGTCCCAGGGGAGTTGGAAAGACAACCTGTGCGCGGATTCTTGCCAAGACAATAAATTGTGAGAAAATATCTGACAACGTTGAAGCCTGTGATGCCTGCGAATCGTGTACATCCTTTAATGAAGCTGCATCATTCAATATTCATGAACTTGATGCTGCATCCAATAATTCGGTTGATGATATTCGAAGCCTGGTTGACCAGGTACGCATTCCACCTCAGGTGGGAAAATATAAAGTCTACATTATTGATGAGGTTCATATGCTTTCACAACAAGCATTCAATGCTTTTTTGAAAACGCTTGAGGAGCCTCCTCCTTATGCAAAGTTTATCCTGGCCACAACCGAAAAGCATAAGATCATTCCAACCATTCTCTCAAGATGTCAAATTTTTGATTTTAAACGCATAGGGGTTGAAGATATTGCCGGCTACCTTTCGTATGTAGCTGAAAAAGAAAGTGTTACAGCTGATTCAGATGCCTTGCATATCATAGCTCAGAAAGCTGATGGTGCCCTGCGGGATGCACTTTCTATGTTTGACCAGATAGTGAGTTTTGCAGGGAAGGAGCTAACCTATCAAATTGTTATAGAGAACCTCAATGTGCTTGACTATGATTATTATTTCAGGATTGTTGATTATATCCTGAATCAGGATATTACGCAATGCTTATTAACGCTAAATGAGATAATTGAAAATGGATTTGACGGACAGCATTTTCTAATTGGACTGGGAGAGCATCTGCGAAATCTTCTTGTATGCAAAGATCCCTCTTCTAGTAAACTTCTTGAAGTTGGCGACAATATCAGAAATAGTTATTTTGAACAATCTGCCAGATGTGACACCGGACTTATTCTCAAAGCATTGGAAATTTGTAATCAATGTGATATTAATTATAGGAGCAGTAATAATAAGCGATTGTCACTGGAATTAGCCCTGATGCAAATGTCATCACTTTCACGTTCCGGAGACTTCCCTTCTGCTGAAGATGTTGTTCCTGTTATTGAAAAGCCTTCAGTGAAGGAAGGCTCCATAAAGCCACCTGTAAAGAAACAAACAAGTTCAGTTCTAGTGAATGAGGAAGCCTCTGGCGCACTAAAGAAAAAAGTCAAGGTTACCAAAACCACTTTGAGTGGCTCAGGCCTTTCAATCAAAGAAATGGTTAACAATAATAATAAAAATGGCCAGCCTGAAGAGCAGAATGAAACGACTCTGGTAGTTGAAAAACAAAACAGTCCTTTTAATCAAGTTGATCTTGAGGGTGTTTGGCCTGATATGGTTGCTGTTGTTGCTAATAAAAACTCAAATTTACAAACCACGCTTACTAAGCATAAACCAACCTTAAAGGAAAAGTATCTGATTGAGTTGGTTCTTGAAAACCATGTTCAGGAAGATGAAATTAATTTAAAAAAAAATGACCTTATTTATTTTCTCAGGAAGAGGTTAAAGAATGATTTGATTCATATTTCAACCGTAATACAAAAAGATATTTCTGAATTAAAGCCCTATACGCCGATGGAGAAGTTTAATAAGATGGCTGAAAAGAACCCCGCACTTAGGAAGTTGAAAAATCAGCTTGATCTCGAAATTGATTTTTAAGTTATACCCAAAACCTGTTTGTTTTATGCTTAAAGGATTTGCCAGATTATTATTATGGTTGAGTGGCTGGAAAATCAAAGGGAGGCCTCCTGAAGGAATTGCTAAATGCATAGTTGTTATGGCTCCTCATACAAGTAATTGGGATTTTGTTATTGGGCGTCTTGTTTTTATTGTTTATGGCATAAGCCCCAAGGTGTTAATTAAAAAGGAAATATTTAAACCAGTGCTGGGCTCCATGTTAAAATGGTTAGGTGGAATTCCGGTTGACCGTGGCAGGAGTAGCAATTTGGTAGGTAATATGGCTGAGCTTTTTGAGAAATCCGAATCCCTTTATCTTGTTATTACCCCGGAAGGAACACGGAAATATAGTCCGAATTGGAAGAAAGGCTTTTACTATATTGCCCTCGAGGCCAATGTTCCGATCATACTGGGATACATTGATTATAAATTCAGGGAAGGAGGGATTGCTGAAGTGTTCTATCCGTCTGGTGATTTTGATAAGGATCTTGAAGAGATACAAACATTTTACAGGACTATTCACGCAAAATATCCTGAGAAGTTTAGTCTTAGTGCGCACGATTGACAGTACAATAATTAATCAATTATAGAAAAATTAACTTATGATGGTTGCTTTAATAACCGGTATTACAGGGCAGGATGGTGCTTATCTTGCAGAATTTCTCCTGAAACAGGGCTATATCGTCCATGGGATAAAGCGCAGGAGCTCACTGTTTAACACACAGCGTATTGATCATTTGTATCAGGACCCACATTTTGAGAATAAAAATTTCACGTTACATTATGGTGATTTAACCGATTCTACCAATCTTATCCGAATAATTCAGGAGGTTCAGCCTGATGAGATATATAACCTGGCTGCCCAGTCGCATGTACAGGTTAGCTTCGAAACGGCTGAATATACAGCCAATGCTGATGCCGTTGGTACGTTAAGGCTGTTAGAAGCAATCCGTCTGTTAAACCTGGAGAAAAAGACAAGGTTTTATCAGGCTTCTACTTCGGAGTTGTATGGAAAGGCTATGGAAGTTCCCCAAACTGAGAAAACGCCTTTTTATCCGAGAAGCCCTTATGGGGTTGCAAAACTTTATGCTTACTGGATCACTATCAATTACAGGGAGGCATACAATATTTTTGCCTGTAATGGTATTTTGTTTAATCATGAGTCGCCAATCAGGGGAGAAACATTTGTTACCCGCAAAATAACAAGGGCTGTTTCAAAAATAGGCCTTGGCCTACAGGATAGGTTCTATCTTGGAAACCTCTCAGCAAAGCGCGATTGGGGACATGCCAGGGATTATATCGAAGCTATGTATCTTATCCTGCAACAGGATAAACCTGATGATTTTGTGATTGCAACCGGGATTGCAACTGAAGTCAGGGAATTTGTCAGGATGGCTTTTTATGAGATAGGGATTGAAATTGAATTTTCCGGGACCGGGATTGAAGAAAAAGCGCTGGTTAAAAAATGTAATAATGAAGAGTACCTTCTTCCTGCCGGTAAGGTAGTGTTGGAAGTGGATCCGCATTATTTCCGCCCCACTGAAGTGGATGAATTGGTGGGTGATGCCTCCAAGGCACGTAATGAGCTCGGATGGGAACCTTCATTTGGTGTTAAAGAGCTGGTTAAAGATATGATGGAGTCTGATGTCAGGTTGACGAAGATGGAGAAGTTTTTACGAGAGAATGGATATTAATGAGGTTGGTCAATAGTTGAAGTAAAAGTAAATGATACTATGAATAAAAACAGCAAGATTTATGTAGCCGGACACATAGGGTTGGTTGGCTCTGCTATAGTAAGAAACCTGAAAAAGCGGGGCTTTAATAACCTGTTATTAAAGGACCTCTCCGAACTTGATTTAATCGACCAGCGGGCAACATCTGCTTTTTTTAAACAAGAAAAACCGGAATACGTATTTGATGCGGCTGCGCGTGTAGGCGGCATTGTTGCGAATAATAAATACCGTGCTCAGTTTATTTATGAAAACCTGATGATACAGAACAATATTATTCATCAGAGTTATGTGAATGGTGTAAAGAAGTTACTTTTTTTAGGAAGTAGCTGCATTTACCCTAAATTCACTCCTCAACCAATGAAAGAGGATCACCTGTTAACCGGTCCCCTCGAATATACAAATGAACCTTATGCAGTTGCCAAGATTGCCGGGATTAAAATGTGTGATGCCTATTATGACCAGTATGGATGTAATTTTATTTCGGTGATGCCAACCAATCTTTACGGCCCAAACGACAATTATGACCTGGAGAAGTCACATGTGCTTCCGGCTTTGATCCGGAAAATGCATCTTGGGAAATGTTTGGAAAACAATGATGTTGATGCGGTTCGAAAAGACTTAACCAAGAGGCCGGTCGAAGGGGTTGATGGAAATGCGAACACTGAAAGAATTGTTGATGTTTTAGAAAAATTCGGAATTCGAAAACTGCCCTTAGCCAACCGTCAACTGAGCGAAGCGACTTCCGCCTCAGGAGGATCGTCAACTGTCAATATAACTCTATGGGGCACAGGAACCCCTAAGCGAGAGTTTTTATATGTTGAAGATCTGGCAGATGCAGTTGTATTTTTGATGATGAAGGTAAATGCGCCTGACCTCCATAATTCCTCTTCCTCTGCTAGTCATATCAACATTGGCTGTGGGGAGGATCTTTCTATAAAGGAGCTTGCATACCTGGTCAAAAAGATCGTTGGGTTTAAAGGAGAACTTAAGTTCGATGTAACAAAACCAGACGGAACACCAAGGAAACTATTGGACGTAACGAAACTATCAGATCTGGGTTGGAATCCAAACATTACTCTTGAAGAGGGGGTTGACACTGTGTATAAGGCGTATACATAGCCCACGACTTAAGTCGTGGGCTATGTGTCGTGGGTTACTTACGAGGATTCTTCGTTTGTTTCATCACGGGTTCTTTCTGACCGGCATAGAACAGGTAGCTGTTAAATATTTTTTTGATTGCCGCATTAATTGCAGCTTCAGGATCAGTGTTGCCCTCATCAAGTGTTTTTGTACCCATTCCGTACCAGATCAGCTCATTAGCCTTTACATCAACGAGGTCAATTATCAACGTGCCTTCTTTGTAATGATAGGTCGTCGAGTAGCTTGCCCATGAATGTCCGTAGCCATAATAAGAACCATAGTAACCCGGACCGTAATAGGGACTATACATTCCGCCGTAAGTGGTGGTGGTTCTGTATTCGGCTTTATCAGCAACTTTAAAATAATAACTAACCCAGATATCCGGGTCGAGCGATTTAGCATAACCTTTTAAATTCAGCTCTTTGCTAATGGCATTTTCAATCCGTTGTTTATTGATTGCACTTAATGAAGATGGATGCTCAGAATCAGGAACATCAGCTTTGTGAAAATAATAGGTATTATAGTTACCAAAGTCAGCCTTTTTATCATATTCTGAGGTTACTTTAACGGAGCTGCTGCAACTGTTTAATAATATGATTATACCGGCTAATAAATAAAATGATATTTTTCTTTTCATGATTTCTAATTTTATTTTTTTAAAACTCGCCAAAATTAATAATAAACTACTTCAATGGCTGGGTGAGATTGCTTAAATTTATTGACTTTTTTTTCATTTAAACTAGTATTATAACATTTAACCAACTCCAGGTTAATCAATTCATTAAGGTATTTTAGGTTGTTTACTTTCGTATTAAAGAATTCAACCTGTTTCAAATTTTTGAGGTCGATCAAAAATTTAAGGTTTTTGACAGGAGTGCCGGAAACATTGAGTAATTCAAGATTGGAAAGGTTTTGAATGGATTCAAAATCTGATATTTGCGTGTTTGATATATCGAGATATTTGATCCTTTCCAATCCGGTAACAGGTTCGATGTTTACAATAGGACTGTCAGAGCAAGTCAATTCTTCAAGGAAATGGTGTTTTTGTAAAGGATCAAGGTTGTTAATGGGCATATTACTACAATGTAACTTTCTAAGCTTTATCATAATAGCTAAAGGCTCGAGGTTCAGAACATTATTGTTTTCCTTGATGGATATTTCCTCAGTGTCAGCTATTTGTTGAAGTTGTTCTTTTGTTGGGGTTTTTGATAAATCAAACATGTTGTTGAAAAGAAGAGTCCATGCTTCGGGAAGCTGCTCCCACCAACTTTGGAGGATATCTGTCTGGAAAATAATCAGGCAACCCTCATTTATTTCTTTAAATGCGATAACTTCCTGTTGACTAATATTAGAAAAATCACAATAAATGACTTCTAACACGTTTAATGCAGCTATTGGTGTGATTTTTTCTATTTCAGTATGCTCAATGTTGAGATGTTTTAACCCGGAAAGAGCAGCCAGCGGGTTGATACTGTTTACCGGTGTGTTGGCGATGTCAAGATACGAAAGATTTAAAAGGTTTTTTAATGGCTCAAGGTCAGATATTTGCGAATGAGAGGCATGAATAGCTTGAAGATGAATGTTCTCTTTTAAAGGCTCGAGGCTTTTGATGTTCGTATTTGAGATATCGAGTTCAGCAAGATTGATCAGTGTTACCAGAGCATTCAGGCTATCAATATCGGGGGTTCCATTTATGTCAACCTGGTTAATAAGGGTGAGCTGGTGTAATTGTTCTTTTGAAGGCATTGAATCTACCAAAACTAAATTTGAAAAAACCTGCTTCCATGCATCAGATAATTCGTTCCACCAGGAATTTAGTTCTGCAGATTCATAAACGAGAAGTACTTCCGGCTTGCTTTTAAGAAAGTCAAGTGCAATCGTCTGATCGACATTGGTGTTGTCACAATAAATTCTCTCAAGATCAGGGAGATCTAATAATGGATCAAGATCTCCGACCATAGTATAATCCATGTAGAGGTATTTCAATCCGGTCATTTGTTCCAGCGCCCCCACATCTTCAATATTTGTATGATCAATAAGCAGGTAATTGATATTGATCAGATTCTTCAATGGCTCTAAGGATGATATTTTTGTATTGGATAAGTCAAGCGATTTTAGATTGGTAAGATTTTCAAGTGGCGCAAGGTAGTCGATCGGTGTATGTCGGCACCTCAGTTCTTTAAGAGAAGAGATTTCAGCCAATGGTTCCAGATTATCGACCGTTGTGTGATTACAATTCAGGACTTCGAGAAGCGTGAAATCCGCAATGACTTCGAGATTGGAAACAGCAGAATTTTCAATATTCAATTCAAGCATTTTTCCCGAATAATGAAGGGGTTCAAGGCTGGAAACATGAGTCCCTGAGCAGTCAAAAGATTTTAACTCTGTCAGGTTTCGAATGGGCGTCAAATCAATGATCAACGAATTTGAAATATCCAGGGAATTTAATCCGGTAAGTTTTTTAAGTGGGGCGAGTGTTTTAATATGCTTATTACCTGAGATGTCGATATGAGTTAACCCCCATAATCGCCTTATTCTTTTATAATAAGGCTTGGTGTCGGCCGAAATCGTATCAAAAAGCCTGATACGTGTAGAGTCATTAATATCCAGGTAAACCGAGTCAAAATCAGCAAGTAAGAGAGAGTCGGGGTGGTGTTGGAGCGATGAATTTTTTGTTTCAGGAACTGAGTCGGTGATGCTGATAACGATCAACGAGTCGCCAAAGGCAACCACATTCAAAATATTCAGTGAATCTTCCTCAATCATATTCTCAAGAAAAAACGATCGCCAGGCAGGAGAAAGATTTAACCACCAGTTCGCAATTTCCTCATCTTCATTTAGCCTGGTTGTGTAAATACTGGCTATTTTCATGTCCTGATTGCGTTCATCCAGGTTAATTTCAACGAAGCGGTTTTGATTATTATTTACAGAATCGCCATCTATGGTAATACCTTTAAGATTTCGATTTAGCGTTGCTTTAAAATAAACCTCTCCTTTTTCATTCATTGCATGCGACACTTCTTCAATGTCGAATTGAAAAACAACAGTTTTAAAAAAGAAATTAATATCTTTCAGGTAGGCCTGAACATCTTTATTTGTTACAACATATCTGTTTTCATCCAGGTCATCTTCTATTTGGACATTCTCGTTATGAAAAAATTTCAGGTAACTTTGATTAATAATAATGTCCTTGTCTCTGGGTGGCACTTCAGGATCGCCAAGGGTGTTAAAAGTGTATTCAAGAAATTTGATAAGTTGTTCGGCTTGTTCGGTATAAGCTTTTACCTCATCAGTTAGGGCTGAGGAAGTATCAGTTTCCTGGGCGATAACACAAATCGGAAAAAGGAGAAAAAAAATAATCTGAAAACAGACTGATTTTAAACCATTGTAGAATTTATTCATGGTAAATGTATTTCATTAGCAAATCTCTCTCATCCTCAGATATCTTTAAAAGGTTGGAAATCAGCCATCCTGAATTTTTGCTTTTCCGGTTAAAATCCGACAATTCGAAATACCAGCCTGGTATCTGGAAGAAGTGAAACTTTACCCCCGTAATGGCTTTAAACTTCAAGTCCGACTTTTTCACTTCATAAATAAACAGAGTCAGAAAGTCGGGGTGGTATTCGCGGCCCATATAATGTTCAACATTTTCCTTATCACTAAAAACATGAATAAGGTTCATGAAGTCGAGTTCATGGCTTAGCGGGTGAATGAATTTTAACTCTTTTGGTTGGTTGTTAAAGAAAAGTTCACTAAAAGGCAAAAAGAACACGTTGGTAATCACCCATTTGGAGCCAACTTCTTCTTCCTGTAACCGAAGAAAAAGCGT
>JAGLWB010000148.1 GCA_023133655.1 Bacteroidales bacterium | reverse complement strand
CATTCCAACACCTGTTGCCATCCATAGCTTTGACACCTTAATTGTAATAGAAAATGATGAATTTTATTCGAACATGGAGTTCAAAGGCATATTAAAATACTTCGACCCACCGGGTGTTGCAAATTATTACCGCTTAGATTGTTACCAAAGTTATATAAATGAAGAGGGACAGGAAGTCAAAAACAGGCAATATATTTATGTAGATGAAATCGATGACTATTTATTCGATAAGTCATATGATTACCTATTGTGGAGCGACCTTTTATCGGATGGGAAAGAGGTAAATATTAAATTCAGAATTTATTTCGATTTTTATTATTATGATTATAATAACCCTGATACTACTACCGTAACCTATTCAATAATGCTTAATTCGATAAGTGAAGATTTTTATAAGTACGATAAATCGCGAAGTTTATTTTATGAATCAGGTGGGTCGGAAAACCCTTTTTCCGAGCCCGTATTGATTTATTCAAATGTTATAAACGGATATGGTGTTTTTGGCGGATATAGCAGCGATACTGTTTCTTTTCAATATACCTATAACGCTCAAAACCAATAATCGTGAACATCAACTATATAATTTTATGCATTGTATTGCTGCCCCTGGTTTCTTTTCCCCAAAATTTTACCATTTCAGGATACATTGAAGACGGGGCAACCGGAGAAAAACTTTTAGGTGCTAATGTTTATAATACTGAAACCTATCAGGGCGCTACCACCAATAACTACGGATTTTATAGTTTCACCCAGGGCTATGGCGAAATGCTTATCAGGTACTCTTATGTCGGTTACCAAACGAAAAAAATTAATTTCAGTTTATTAAATGATACTATCATTAACATTTCGTTACAGCCCTTCATTGAATTGGAAGAAGTTGTGGTTGAAAGCACCAGGGTTGAGAATTCATTGCAAAGCTCTCAAATGAGCGTTACGGAGCTGCCTATGCAAGTAATAAAATCCCTGCCTGTTTTTATGGGTGAAATTGATATTATTAAAACAATACAGCTTTTGCCCGGAGTTCAATCGGGCAGTGAAGGGACGAGCGGTTTATACGTTCGTGGTGGCGGACCCGACCAAAACCTCATTTTGCTTGATGGGGTCCCGGTTTATAATGCAAACCATTTATTCGGTTTCTTTTCAGTGTTTAATGCTGATGCACTAAATACGGTAAAGCTGGTAAAGGGCGGTTTTCCGGCCAGGTATGGCGGACGGTTGTCATCAGTATTGGATATCCGCATGAAAGAAGGGAATTCAAAAGAGTTCCATGGTGAGGGTTCTATTGGGCTTATTGCCACCAAGCTTACCCTCGAAGGGCCCATTATCAAAGATAAAACCTCATTTATTGTTTCGGGCAGGCGGACCTATATCGACATTCTTGCCCAACCGTTTATCAGATTGGCAAACAATCAGAATGGGTACAAAACAAGCGGGGGCTATTACTTTTACGATTTGAATGCAAAAATCAATCACAAATTTTCTGATAAAAGCCGGTTGTACCTGAGTTCATATATGGGGAATGACAAAGCGTATGCGAAGGATGAGTATCATTGGGACGATTATTATGATAGAAATGAATTTGACCTGAAATGGGGAAATATTACTACTTCGTTGCGTTGGAATTATATGTTCAGTAATAAATTATTTGCCAATGCAAGGGCATCTTACAGCAGGTATAAATTTATTGTGAGTGAGCAATATGAATATGAGACAACAGATTATAAAGAAGAATATGCTTTCGAATATTTTTCGGGGATAGATGATGTAGCAGGCAGCATTGATTTTGATTATGTACCCAACACAAGCCATTATATAAGATTTGGGGCAAGTAATATTTACCATACGTTTAACCCGGGTGTAAATGCATTTTCTGAAAAATCGAGCGG
Organism: Bacteroidales bacterium; assembly: GCA_023133655.1. GTDB lineage: Bacteria > Bacteroidota > Bacteroidia > Bacteroidales > JAGONC01 > JAGLWB01. The sequence goes on along the minus strand of JAGLWB010000148.1, from coordinate 6,514 downwards.
TTCTTATACGAATGATGTGGATACCGTTTTTGGGAACACAAAAATTTTCGCCAATGAGATTGATGTTTATGTGGAAGACGACATTACGCTTGGAGCAAGAATAAAAACTAATATTGGTATACATTTATCGGGATTTGCTGTGGGTAAAAAATTCTATACATCGTTTCAGCCCCGGATTTCAGCCCGCTATTTAGTATCCGAAAAAATGTCGGTGAAAGCTTCCTATGCAAAAATGACGCAGTACATTCATTTGCTATCCAATACTTCCATAGGGCTTCCTACCGATTTATGGGTGCCGGTTACTGAAACCATTGAACCAATGCAGTCGGACCAGGTGGCAATTGGTTCGGTTTATAATATTAATAAAAGCCTGGAAGTTCAGGTTGAGGGATTCTACAAGTGGATGCATAACCTGATTACTTACAAACCCGGGGCATCCTATTTTAGTATATCTGATAGCTGGCAAGATTTAATAACTACCGGCAAAGGCTGGAGTTATGGTGCCGAATTTCTGGTCAGAAAAAACATGGGAAAAGTTACCGGTTGGGTTGGATACACCCTATCCTGGTCTGAAAGGCAATTTAATGAAGTCAGTGATCAGAAATACCCTTACAGGTACGACCGCCGGCACGATGTTTCGGTGGTGGTTTCATGGAAAAAGAGCGAACGGTTCGACATTGGTGCTGCCTGGGTTTTTGGTACCGGAAACGCAGTTACCCTTGCATTTGACAAATACCTTTCGTTAGATAATTACAACAATTATTTAGGGAATGATATTTCATATTATCACGAACTGCCCTATATTGAAAATGTTGAAAACAGGAACAACTACCGCATGCCGGCTTACCACAGGCTGGATATAGGGTTTAATTTCCACAAAAAGACAAAATGGGGCGAGCGCACCTGGAGTGTTGGGATTTATAATGCCTACTTCAGGCAAAACGCCTTTTTTATTTATGTTGATTACGATCCGTACAGCCGTACAAGCATAAGCGATCCTCCTAAAAAAGTAATAAAACAAGTAAGTCTTTTCCCTGGCATCCCTTATGTTACTTATAGTTTTAGGTTTTGATATGATCATTCACCATAAAAAAATCCAAATAAATTATGATCTCTTTATGATTTAAGCCTCCTGTAAATTTGCAACTCACAACATTTTTACTTACATTTGTGTAGGTCAACTTGATATAAAACACTATTTCGTTACCTAGCATATTAAAGAACTAAATACATATACAAAAGTTTAATTGAAATCGTATCTTTGGACGAATATTTAAATATACTTAAAATGCTGACTAAAACAAAATTAAAAGAGCAAATTGAAAAGTTTCCTGAAAATTTTTCTATTGATGAATTAATAGAAAGACTCATCTTACTGGAAAAAATTGAACGTGGAAACAAGCAATCCGAAAACGGAGAAGTTATTACTGATGCTGAATTGGATATAGAAATCGAAAAATGGTTCGAATAAACTGGACATTTCAAGCCAAAGAAAACCTGAGAAGTATAATGGAATTTATCTCAAAAGATTAGAAACGATATGCTAAACTTCAGGTTTTAAGAATTAAATACAGGACTCGCATTTTAAATTCTCAAATTTATCTCGGCAAAATTGTTCCTGAAATTGATAAACAAAATATTCGTGAATTAGTTGAAGGAAGATACAGAATCATATATAAAATTGTTTCTAACAATCAAATTGACATTTTAACTGTACATCATTCAGCAAGAGACTTGACAAAAAGAGAAATTAAAATTCCGCATAAGAAACTTTAAAAAACAAATTACTGGTGCTAATAATTAGGAATCAAACGCAGTGTGGTCCGGAGGATCCCACTGCGTTTTTTCTGGTGTTGAACCAAACCGGTGCTATGGAGATTCAATTTATCGATTTTTTTGTTAAGGGCTATGTATTTTTTAGTGAGTGTTTCATGAGCAGCAATCGATAACTTGAAAACATGAACAAATATACCACGAAAATCCTGACGTTTTTGGATACTAGCGTTACAGGTCCTTTACCAAAATAACTACAGCTCACAATCATGCCCATAGAAAATATACGGCTTCGTCCAATTTGTTTTATACCAAAATGACATCCTAATAAATTAAGCTCCCTATTAATTTGCATTACATAACATTTTTACTTACATTTGTGTGGATCAACTTGATATAAAACACTATTTCGTTAAGGGCAAAAAAAATGAAACAGAAACTAATTCTAATATTTCTCCTGGGAATGATATTTTATCAACCAAATGCATTTGGTTATAAACCTGTATTAAACGACGAAACAACAACCTGGAATACAATTAAAGGAAACCTTTGGGGAGCAGGTGTTGATTCCATATTTACCAATATTGATACCCTTATCAACAATAAGTTATATAAAAAACTAACATATTATTCCATTGTAAACAATTCTGTTTATCAATTAGATCTGGTAGGGTTTATTAGAGAGGACACCATATATGGAAAATTGTGGTATTTTTCGAATTATGATACTACTGAAAGATTGGTGATGGATTTAAGTTTAGAGATGGGAAATATGTTTTGGGTAGGTGGTGTTCGGAATTCATATGGCGGATATCATGAAGTTGACTCAATTTGGATTGATTTATTCAATAGAAAAAATATTAGAATAAATATTTTGATAAATCCAGCTATTGGAGGAAATAATGGGGAAAAATTAATTATGATTGAAGGAGTCGGGACTAATATTGGCATTGGTTATCAAGATTTGGAATACATTGATAACTTCCCTTATCTATTGTGTGCATGGAATAATAACATTCAAATCTACCAAAATAATCATCCTTTTTTTGGTGGAGGCTGTAACCTTCTTTTTACCAATACAAACCAAAACACATCACCAGGCTCGATAATTCTGTTTCCTAATCCTACCAACAATAAATTATATGTTGAAGTTCAAGAAGAAGTAAATATTCAACTATATAACTTAGTGGGTATTCAAATAAGAGAATATAATAATATTAAAAACACTAAATACATAAATGTGTCCGATCTTAAACCGGGAATGTATTTAATTATCATTCGAGATAATAACGGAAATAGCTTTATTAATAGAATGGTAAAGAAATAATTCTTCACCTAACAAACGCAATAAAATAGTTATTCATAAATAGTTTTTGAAGTTTAGACCAATAAAATTCAAACTAAAAAATGAAACAAAAAATTATTCTTTCGGTAATTATTTCCCTGTGGTTCATTCACCCGGTCGCTGGACAAACCATATCATTAGGAGTAAAGGGAGGTATTAACTTTTCGACTATAAGTGGAAAGCAATCTTTTGAAAATATGGAAATAACATGTTTGCAAGGATTAAATTATAGTATTTTCCTTGAATATAAGCTTTCTGACAATTTTTCTCTCCAGTCAGGGCTTTTTTATGAAGAAAAAGGGTTTAAATTCAAGTCTTTATTATTTGGAGGTGGTTATTGGGGAGATTTCCGGTTTAAATATATAAATATACCAGTACTTATTAAATTAAAGATTGGGGGAGATATTAAATACTATGTACTTGCGGGCCCAAGTACGGGCTATTTAATTAATTCTAAAAACACAACAACTGTTTGTAGTACTGCTGAGCCCGATTTATTACGAATCAAATACAGCGATGATGTTACCGATGATTTTAATAAACTAAGCTTAGGAGTAATGTTTGGAGGTGGGATCCAGGTCCCATTATATAACAATCTCGAAATGATATTAGATGCCAGGTATAATATGGGCATAAGTAAAACAGCAAAAGAGATGGAACATGGTTATAATCCGCAATACTGGTCAAAAGCTTTACAAGACTCCCGGGATCGGACTATTTCTTTAAGTTTGGGAATAATCTATTATATCAATAAACACAATAGCAATTAGCTAATTTTAAGCTTTTAGCCACGGCCGTTAAGAACCAGTTTATGTTGAAACCGATTGGTTTTGCGCTGCTTAGTTTGACGGGAAATACGACCTAACCTGTATTTTTTTATTAAGATGAACAAATATATGAATGGGAAGAGAACACATATTATAAAACATAACACGTTGCTTGTTTTTTTGATTTGCAATTTTGTATACTCAATAATATTTGCGCAGGAAAATCAAAATTTTTATACAATTAAATCTAACCTTGACACTTACTACGATAGTCTCATTCAGATTAACGGTATCGACAACATGCAGGGTACAGGTTATAATCCATATAAACGATGGGCTAATTATTGGGAGCCAATATTATACCCAAGTGGTGATTTTGCCATCGAACGACAAAAACTGGAACAATATGTTTCTGATTTTGTTAGTGGCAATGCCCCACAATCAGTTGCACCATTTATTTTAGACTGGAAATTAATAGGCCCGAATCAAATGCCGGATGGTTCAAAAGAATGGGCAAAAGGTCTTGGGCAGATTCATTATATTGCTTTTGATCCCAATGATCCTACAAATCAAAAGATGTTTGCCTGCTCCCCTGCCGGTGGTTTATGGCGTTCACTTGACGGGGGAGGAACATGGTTTAATGCAGGTACTGATAAAGGCTTACCTCTATGCGGTGTTTCCAGTATAGCTATCGATCCAAACAATAGCGAAACTAACTGGTTTGTTTCCACTGGTAACGGAGAACCATTGCCTGGTAGATTCTGGGCACAAAATGCCGTAGGTGTAGGTCGTACAACTGATGGAGGGGTCAACTGGCAAATAATCGGGCTTGAAAGCGCCTGGCAGATGCGAAAAATAATACTTACGCGATATCAGGATAAAGTCCATTTGTTTGTAGCCACTATTGGAGGGTTGTATGAATGTGAAGATGGGCTGGCATCTGATCCGCAATTTACTGAGCTGATTGATGGTAACTTTTACGATATTGAATTCGATCAGCAAGATACAGGGATAGCTTATGCTTCCGGTACTGGATCAAATACCTCAATCTATAAAATTGATTGGATAAATGATGTTTATACTGAATTGCCAAACCTTTCATCAATTCCTGTTGAAGAGGGAAGAAGGCTGATAATTGAGATATCACCCGCAGCACCTCAATACTTATTTATTGCCGCAACATATTGGAATAATGATAATTATTCTTTTTTATACAGATATAATTTAAATGATAATACTATTACATATAAAGGTGAATTTGACACTGATGACAATCAACCGGGAATTGGTCCGGAAAGAGCCATGGGATGGACTATTTCACCTTTATTAAACAGCTATGGCGATTTAACAATTTTGTATGGAAATACTGCACCTGTGATACAAGCAAATAATTTATTGGACAATAATGTATGCTCTTGGTTTGATGTAACTTCTGCATATCATAATTGCGAAATCCATGTCGATATGCATTACATGGTATTTGAACCTGACGGGCAAACCCTTTGGGTAGGTAATGATGGGGGTGTGTTTAAATCCACTATGCCTGACTTGATAAATAACTGGGAGGAAAAAAACAATGGACTTGCAGTAGCTACAATACATCATCTTGCCGTAAGCGAAAATAATAAAGACATCGCATTGAGCGGAGCATTTGATTGTGGTTCAAATTTATACATAAGAAACAATAATGAATGGAATGAAAAGCAGGTAGTTTCAGATGATGGTTTCCAATGCCTGTTTGATTGGGATAATCCTGACAGAATGTGGGTAAGCCCCCCATACAGTGCTTACAGAAGTGATAATGGCGGTCAAAACTTTTACTGGAAAGGGGGTGATTTGCACTGGCACACATTTTTCATCCAGAATAATGTTTACCCTGAAATATTATACGGCACCAATGCATTCGGTATAAGACGATCTGCCGATTATGGAAACAGTTGGCACAATTATGCAAATTACCCGGGAGTAAGCAATAATAAAACATGGAGAGTAACAAACTCTATTACACATGGAGACTACATTTATGCAAGTTGGTTTGGTAATTCACAGGGAACCCCACAAAAAGTTTTTAAAACAGTAACAGGTGGCGGAACTAACACCAATGATTGGGAAGATGTTGGTTCACCTTTTGTTAATAACTGGATATCTTCAATTGCTGTTGATTATTTTGACCCTGATCACATTTGGGTTGCAGCACGTAGTAAAGTTTATGATGTAAATACCATTACACATCAATGGGTTGATATTTCAAACGGGTTACCTTCATATATTAATGTAGGGCACCTTGAAATACTACCCGGGGCCAATGGCACTCTATACGCCGGGACAAACTATGGCCTGTATTATTATACTGAACAAGAGGGTGTTTGGCAATATGTAGATGGAAACCTGCCTAATGTAAACATAAGTGATATCCAAATTGACATGACAAACAACCGAATAGTTGTTGGAACTTTTGGCAGAGGAGTTTGGGAAGCTGAGTTACCACGCATAACCCCTGATGCTAATGGCAATTATCAGCAAGGCTATATTGAATTTCATAACAAAGGCATGCAAGGTGGAAACCACTTTATTTCAGCTTACCCAAATCCGGCCAGCCAGTGGGTAGCCATTAATTACACTTTACCTT
>JAGLWB010000147.1 GCA_023133655.1 Bacteroidales bacterium | reverse complement strand
TCCCTGGATTTTAACAATTTCAGCATGGAGATGATGGTTTTTTATACAACATGGAAATATGGAACCACCGGTGATGAGCTGATGTTAAAGTTTTCAACTGATTACGTCAGTGGTGACCCCACCCTTGCCACCTGGACAGAAATCACCTTCAGCAAACCTGCAGAGCAGGACATATGGGGATCATCGGGCTACCTGGACCTCTCCCCTATTTCCGGATCAAATGTGCATATTGCTTTTCAATACCTGAGCAGTGGCAACCCGCGCCGTTGGGGTGTTGACCAGATTGAAATAACAGGAGATGTATCAGGGTTTATTCCACCTGATATCGTTATCACTGAGATTATGTATAACCCTCCTGAAAGTGGTACTGACTCACTTGAATTTATTGAGATTTACAATAATGGAGCCAGTTCGGTTAATTTAGATGGTTATTATTTCTCTCAAGGGATTGAGTTTACATTTCCGGATGTTGACCTGGATCCGGGAAACTTTATAGTAATATCAAAAGACCTGATGGCATTTTTAGGCACTTTCGGGTATCCTTCTTATGAATGGACCAGTGGTGACCTTAACAATGATGGTGAATTGATTGAACTTAAAGACACACTTGATTTCACTGTTGACATGGTTTTATACGATAATGAACAACCATGGGATACACTTGCCAATGGGTATGGGCCGTCGTTAACGCTTTGTGATCCTAACAGCAACAACTTCTTGCCTCAAAACTGGTCTGCTTCTACTGAGTTTGCTGCCGTTAATGGCGCCGGGGATTCGATATGGGCGACGCCGTACGCCGGATGCGCATCAGCCTTACCGAAATTAGTGATCACCGAAATAATGTATAATCCACCGGAGGAGGGTACTGACAGCCTTGAATTTATCGAACTTTTCAATAATGACATTGACCCAATTGATCTAACAGGGTATTATTTTTCGTCAGGCGTAACATTTACCTTCCCTACCCTAACGTTAGCTCCCGCGGAATATGTTGTAGTTGCCTTAAAGGCTGAAGCCATGCAGCAAACATTCGGATTAGCCACACTGGAATGGACAGATGGTGGTTTAAGCAACAGCGGGGAGTTAATCGAGTTAAAAAACAGTGAAGATCTGGTAATCGACTTTGTAGAATATGATGACCTTTTACCCTGGGACACGCTGGCAGATGGTTACGGGCCGTCGCTAACGCTGTGTAACCCATTCGAGAACAACGCCTTACCTGAAAGCTGGACGGCTTCAACAGAGGTGGCGGCTATTAATAATGCAGGTGATACTATTTTTGCCACACCCGGGGCAGGATGTGGTGAAATTGCTCCAACAGCCGACTTTGTAGCAGACCATACAACTATTGAAGTGGGGCAGGGAGTTAACTTTACTGATCTTTCCATAGGTGAACCAACTACCTGGCTCTGGTCGTTCCCCGGAGGAACTCCTGAAACTTCGGAAGACCAACATCCGGAAAATATTATTTATGAAGAACAGGGAGTTTTTGATGTCATTCTTACAGTTAGTAATCTTTATGGGGAAGATACCGAGTTCAAAAGTGAATATATTACGGTGATTTCATCCGGAACACCTCCTGAAGCTGATTTCTCAGCGTCAGCAACAACCATACTTTCCGGAACAAGTGTTGATTTCTTTGACCTGTCGACCGGTGATCCGGAACCGGATTCCTGGCAATGGTCTTTCCCTGGCGGAACGCCTGATACATCAAACGAACAAAATCCGGCAAACATTATTTATTATACTGCCGGAATTTATGACGTAACACTTACCGTTAGTAATGCTGTTGGTGAATCAACTTTGATCAGGGAAGAATTTATTTCGGTAGTTGATACCACATATTACAACCTGGTTATCACTGAAATTATGTATAACCCTCCGGAATCGGGTGATGATTCACTTGAGTTCATTGAAATTTATAATAATGACATTCAAACGGTCAACCTGAACGGGTATTATTTCTCTGAGGGGATTGATTACATATTTCCTGATGTTGATCTGAGTCCCGGACAATATTTTGTTGTGGCGATTGACTCAATGGCCATGTTAAATACTTTTGGCGTACAAGCCTATCAATGGTTAGAGGGAGCCCTCAGTAACAGCGGGGAAGAAATTGAGTTAAAAGATGCTTTTGGCATTATCCAGGATTACGTGGAATATGACGACGAAGAGCCCTGGCCCATTGAAGCAGATGGAATGGGGCCATCATTAACGTTGTGCAATCCTGCTGATGATAATTCGATACCTGAAAACTGGAGTGCTTCTACTGAATTTGCAGCCGTTAATGCAGCAGGCGATTCTATTTTTGCAACGCCATTTGCAGGATGCTTTATGATGCCGGAAGCTGATTTTATTGCCAGCGATACGATTATTCTTGTTGGGAGCAGTATCGACTTCAACGACATTTCATTGGGCCAGCCAACCTCCTGGTTCTGGGCTTTTGAAGGGGGCATACCTGACATTTCCAACGAACGGCATCCTGCCAATATATTCTATAACGAACCCGGACAGTTCTCTGTTTCATTATCAGTAGTAAATGAGTTTGGCAGCGATACCAAAATCAAAGAAAATTACATTAATGTCGGGTATGTTCCGGTGGCAGACTTTACCGCCAATGAAACATCTATCTCTATTGGCAGTACCGTACTATTTACTGATCTTTCATCAGGCGATCCGGCTTCATGGTTGTGGACTTTTGAAGGGGGCACTCCGGAAACATCAACCGAACAAAATCCTGATATTATTTATGAAAATGCAGGCGATTTCGATGTCACCCTTGAAGTAACAAGCATTTTTGGAGAAAACACCGAAGTAAAAATCGATTATATTCATGTTAGTGTGGGCATTGAAAATTTAGATCTCATGAATAATATTTCAATTTACCCTAATCCTTCCAACGGCTTTTTTAATATCAGCACTAACGGGCTGGATGTTGAATATATGATCTACTCGATAGTTGGAGAGTTGGTTTATTCAGGAGAGACTGACAGGATAGTGGATGAAATTGATTTGACCAGGTTAACAAAAGGAATTTATTTCATCAACATTACAGACAAACAAAATCATCATCAATTAACACGTAAATTGATAATCAAATAAATTGATAAATATAATATTTTCCTCAATGAATAAAAGGCTTTATCAGTCTCTTTTGGGTTTATTTCTGTTTTTATTTATTCTGGTTATGCCTTGCCTGGTCAACGCACAAAACCTGATTGTGATAAATGAGCTTATGTATAACCCACCGCCCGAACTGGGCGATGACGATTACTATGAATACATTGAGATAACAAACATTGGTGAAGCAGCTGTGGATCTTTCCGGTTGGGCTTTCACCGACGGGATTGAGTTCACTTTCCCCTCAGGTACTATTATAGAGCCTGAAGCTTTTATTGTTATTGCTGCTGATCCTGATTCCGTCATGAATTACTATGGCATTCAAAACGTTACCGGCCCGTTTTCAGATGGCAAACTGAATAATGGAGGAGAAAGTATTGTATTATGCGATGCTGAAAATATTACTATTGACTCGCTCGAATACGATAATGATGCACCCTGGCCGGTTACCCCTGATGGTAACGGACCTTCTTTGGAGTTAATTAATCCATTCTCAAACAACGAATTATCTGCAAACTGGGCTGCCAGCACGGTGGAATTCGGGACACCGGGTTTTGTCAACTCTGTTTTTTCACAGGAACCAATAATAACGGTATTATCGCCGAATGGAGGAGAATTCTGGATAAAGGAAAACATATACGATATTGAATGGACATCGGTAAACTTTGATCAGGAAATAAAAATTGAATTATTTTCCGGATCAGCACTAATTGAAGTTCTAGATTCCTCAACAGTTAATGATGGAATTTGGACCTGGAATATTGCTGCAGATTTGCCTTCGGGGAATGATTATAAAATTAAGATATCGAACGCCTCAGGAGGGGATCCGTATGATGAAAGTGACCAGTCCTTTTCAATTATTGAAATAGTCCCTGCTCCTGACCTGGTGATTTCAGAGATCATGTATAATCCACCGGAGGAGGGCGAAGACAGCCTTGAATTCATTGAAATCTATAATAATGAGAATTATGCTGTAAACCTGAGTGGTTTTATCTTTACGGAGGGTATTGAGTATTCCTTTCCCGATATAGCTATTGAACCGGAATCATTTTTTGTATTAGCCAAAGATTCTCTGGCGATGTTGCACACTTTTGGGATGCATTCCTTCCAATGGGAAGGTGGGGGATTAAGCAATGGTGGAGAAGAGTTAGAATTTCGGGATCGATTCAATCAGGTAGTTGATTATGTTGATTATAATGATGGGCTGCCATGGGATACATTAGCCGATGGGTACGGACCCTCTTTAACATTATGCAACCCACTCAATGATAATGAATTACCGGGAAGCTGGAGTGCCTCAACAGAATTTGTCTGCATTAACGCCGCCAATGATTCTATTTTCGCCACACCCGGAAATCATTGCAGTGGAATCGGATTACGGGAGCAAGAGAACGTAGTCAAAACTATCTTCATTTACCCTAATCCAAACGATGGAACCTTTACCATTTACTTGTCAGGGTTGAATAGTGCATTGATTGAGATTTTTTCGATAAATGGGGCCACTGTTTATTCAAAATACATTAATAGAAGCGAGGTCCAAATTACACTCCCTGATCCAAACAAAGGGATTTACTTTGTGAAAGTAGTTGATCAAGGCAATAAAATTGTTTTGGTGAAGAAGGTTATTTTTCAATAAGAGCAAAGAACAAAGAGAAAAGAGAGAAGAGAAAAGCGAAAAACGAAAAGAGAAAGGAAGAGGAAAGAAAGGATATACGGTATCCGATTAATGATATGCGATTTTCGAAGTGGAATTAGGATGTTTGAAAATGGGGCTTTTGGTTCCGTAGGAACCAGATATCGGTAGAAAAGGCCATCGGGAAAATTGATAAAAAACCCCGTTAGGGGTGACATAGATGAAAAACGAGAAGAGAAATGCGAAAAGAGAAAGGATATACGATATCCGAATAATGAATAACAATATGCGAATTTCTTTTGGCTCCGTAGGAACCAGGTATCGGTAGAAAAGGCCATCGGGAAAATTGATAAAAAACCCCGTTAGGGGTGACATAAATGAAAAGCGAGAGACGGAAGGCGAGAGACG
>JAGLWB010000146.1 GCA_023133655.1 Bacteroidales bacterium | reverse complement strand
TTCACTTTTCAGGTGATGTTTCCACAGATACCAGTTATGGCATTATCATCTATAAAAGTTACGTTGACGTGCTGAATAATTACATCGATGAACATACAACCGGGGTGGCTTGTTTGGATAAAAGCAACAGTAAAATTAAAAGTGAGGATATAAATCCTATAAAAGAACACACACAACATATCATCAACAATAAAGTAAATCAGGTGTATGCCCTGCCTGGCAGTTTCCCTTACGAATTTGAATACAACGCAATCTATAGTGATGATACAGATTATTCGCTTGTCTATTATAAAGCAACCTATGTTCCATCAGGCAAATTCCTGGATGTCAGAAATAACTTCTGGGGCGAGGATGGATTGGATACCGTAAATGGTCTTGATTCCCTCGTTAAAGTACTATTGGGACCCTGTCTGGGTTCCCTCGGGCCACAAAAGTGTCCAGGATGATAAGCAGCTGTTCTATGCAGCAAAACAGGCCATCCAATCAGGAAACTATAATGAAGCTGAGGAGAAATTCAAAGAGATTATCGAAAATCACCCGGAATCAAAATATGTTCAGGCATCAGTAAAAGAGCTGTTGGTTTTAAAACGTATTTATGATCAGGATTTTGAAGGGTTACAAAATTATTTAGATTCAATTCCAACTTTATGGGAGGATGAAATAACAGCCAATGTAACTGACCACGTTATTAATTGGTGCAATATTGAAAAAGAGGATTATGTGGCAGCCATAATTTGGTTCGAAGACCAGATTGAAAATCCAAACAGCTATGCAGATTCAATCTGTGCCATTATTGACCTGGGTTATACGTATACCTTAATGGATACTACATCGAACAAATCATCAGGATTTATTGGTAATTACCCCCAATACAGGCCCGTTTCCCGTGAAGCATACGAGAAAAACCGCGAATACCTGGTCGACCTGTTATTCAGAAAGAAAAGTCATTCTAATAAAGAAGAATCCGAGCCCTTGCAATCTGCAACATTTAACCTTCATCAAAATTATCCTAACCCGGTAAGAGAAACCACAACCATAAAATATACGATTTCCCAACAATCGCATATCATACTTAAAGTTTACAATACTTTTGGAAGTATGGTCAAAACCTTGGTTAATGAAACACAGGGTGAAGGCGAAAAACAGGTTACATTTAATATCCAAAACCTGTCAAACGGCCTGTATTATTATTCGCTACAAGTCGATGGCGAGATAATAGGGGTAAGAAAAATGGTGGTATTGAAATAAACCCCGAACTACTAACTGGGCTAATGTTTTACGCACCTTTGGTGTAAGAAAGTAACCCCTGGGAGATAGCTATTTTCAGCTTTTTACATATTTTTTCAAAAATAATTGAAAAAATATTTGCATAGATCATTTTCTTGTTATACTTTTGACCGGACATTCAGTCATAAAAAATTCGGCTCTGCCGTTTTTTAAATAAACATCTTATGACTGAACATTCAGTCTAAAATTCAAATTATGCCTAGAACAAAAAACCAATACAAAGAGATCCGTGAAAGCAAGAAAACGCTCATCTTGGATACGGCCCTTGAACTATTTGCAAACCAGGGATACTATACTACATCAATAAGTAAAATTGCATTAAAGGCCGGGATTTCTAAAGGCTTGATGTACAATTACTTCGAGAGCAAAGAAGAGTTAATCAAAGAAATTGTGTACAAAGGAATTGATGAATTATTAACAAACTTTGATCCAAATAAAGATGGTATTCTGACAAACGAAGAGTTCGAATTTTTTGTTCATGAAAATTTCAGGGTCCTGAAGCAAAACATCCATTACTGGAAACTCTATTTTGCGACTGTGATGCAGCCACCTGTACACAAACTAATTCAGGAGAAACTAATGGAGCTCCTGCCCGGTTTATTAAAAACACTTGTTACCTATTTCAAGCAGAAAAATGTTGCAAACCCGGAAGCCGAAGCACTGCTTTTTGGCGCTCTAATGGACGGGATCAGTTTAAATTATATCATAGACCCTGAAAATTTTCCACTCGAAGTGATTAAATCAATGATAATTGATAAGTTTAGTCATAGGTAATGCGCTGTAAAATGATATACGATTAACAATCCGCCAGAGGCGGATGCGATATGCGAATTAACAGATTAACAAACAAAAATCTAAAATGAAACAAATACTAATTAAAACTGCAATCATAATTATTGCCGGCATCTTCTTAACAATGCAAACAGAGGCACAAGAACTGACAGCCAAAGAGATCGTTCAAAAAGCAAATGAAAAAGCAAATGGCCTGTCAAGCAAAGGTGAAATGAAAATGACTATCGTACGACCAGAATGGAGCCGAGAGGTAACGATGAAAACATGGTCATTAACAACCGAATTTTATTTGATACTGATCACAGGACCGGCAAGGGATAAGGGGCAGGTATTTTTAAAAAGAGATACCGACATGTGGAACTGGATGCCAAATATAGGCAGGATGATTAAACTCCCATCTTCCATGATGAGCCAATCATGGATGGGATCTGATTTTACGAACGATGACCTGGTGAGGATGAATTCCATTGTCAATGATTATTCTCATAAGATCATTGGATCAGAAAATATAGATGGGTACAACTGTTACATTATTGAGCTTATCCCTCATCCTGAAGCCGCAGTGGTATGGGGGAAAGTTATTA
>JAGLWB010000145.1 GCA_023133655.1 Bacteroidales bacterium | reverse complement strand
TGATGAAAGTGGCGGTGTTGAAAAAATGGTACTTTATGTTGAGGGTGAAGTGGTAGCCGGTAGCCGGTAGCCGGTAGCCGGGAAAGAGGAAACAGGAAACGGGAGACGGGAGACGGGAGACGGGAGACGGGAAACAGGAGACGGGAAACGGGAGACGGGATTTATTGTGAATAGCCCCGGGCTTTAGCCCAGGGGTGAGGGGGTGAGAAGGAGACCGAAGATCACCTCCGTCAGAATATTGAAAAATATTTTTGTTTTTTTTAAAATTAATCAAACAATAAAAAATATCTTTGCGCTGTTATAAGAAAAACATTGTTATTTTATTAACAGAAGGATGGAGAAATATATTAACTTAAAATAATAAAGTGATGGATATAGAAAGAATAATGAACGACCTTGAAAAGAAGCATCCAGGTGAAATGGAGTATCATCAGGCTGTTAGAGAAGTTCTTGAGTCGATTGAAGAGGTTTATGATGAGAACCCCCAGTTTGAATCAGCAGGAATACTTGACCGGGTTATTGAACCCGACAGGATATTCACATTTAAAGTGCCGTGGGCAGATGATAATGGCAATGTTCAGGTAAACCTTGGTTACAGGGTTCAGTTTAATAATGCTATTGGCCCATACAAAGGGGGATTGCGATTTCACCCCAGTGTTAATTTGAGTATTCTTAAGTTCCTGGGATTTGAGCAGGTTTTTAAGAACAGCCTTACCACCTTACCTATGGGTGGCGGAAAAGGTGGATCTGACTTTAATCCAAAAGGAAAATCCAACGCAGAGATCATGCGGTTTTGCCAATCGTTTATGCTGGAGCTTTGGCAGTTCATTGGCCCGGATACGGATGTGCCGGCTGGTGATATTGGCGTTGGAGGCAGGGAAATAGGTTTTTTATATGGAATGTATAAAAAGCTTAAGAGAGAGCATACAGGGGTGTTAACAGGAAAAGGAATTAACTGGGGAGGTAGCCTTATCCGGCCTGAGGCAACCGGTTTTGGTGCTGTCTATTTTGTTAAGGAGATGCTTACTTCAAAAGGCGAATCAATTGATGGTAAGACGTTTGCATTATCAGGATTTGGTAATGTTGCCTGGGGTGCCGCTACTAAAATAAACCAACTTGGCGGGAAAGTCTTAACCATTTCAGGCCCTGATGGTTATATTTATGACCCTGATGGTATTTCTGGTGAAAAAATTGAGTATATGTTGGAGCTGAGAGCATCCAACGAAGATATCGTAAAACCCTATTCATACGAATTTCCGGGTGCGAAATTTTTCCAGGGCAAACGCCCGTGGGAGGTGAAATGCGATATTGCATTACCCTGTGCAACAGAAAATGAGCTTGGGAAAGAGGATGCGCAGAATCTTATTAATAATGGTTGCACTTGTGTAGCTGAAGGAGCAAATATGCCAAGTACACCTGAGGCTATTGAAATGTTCCAGGAAGCAAAAGTTCTTTTTGCCCCCGGAAAAGCTGTGAATGCTGGTGGTGTAGCTACTTCAGGACTGGAAATGTCGCAGAATGCTATGAAACTGGGTTGGCCATCAGAAGAAGTTGATGAGAGGCTGCATCATATCATGATAAGCATTCATGAAACATGCATGGAACATGGAAGGGAGGATGATGGCTATGTTAATTATGTTAAAGGAGCTAATATTGCAGGCTTCCTTAAAGTGGCCAATGCTATGCTTGACCAAGGGGTGATATAATTTATTTTTTCAAAAATAGATTATAATAAGTTTTTTTTCCTTTTTTAGTTGTTTTGACGCCGGATAATATTAATTCATTACTACTGGCAAAAATAACAGTATAAACCTGCACATCTTTTGTGTTTATCGAATTAAGCTTTATTTTGGGGAAATTATTTTCCATATAAATACCTTGTTGACTTATTTCAAAGGATTCAGTCTTATTAGATGCTTTTTCAATCTCATAGGCATTTGTATGCAATACGTAAATCATGTCGAGACTGTAATTCCCATAAGATATTTCCCGTTGAAATACTTTTTTTGATGTGTAGCAAATGCCTGAAATAGAAACGCTGGGCATTTTTGTTGAACCATATTCTCCACCAGAAATCGCATCTTCTGTGTGTTGTTCTATTACATAGAAAATATTTCCGCCTAACATGGCTGACCCCATCTTGACTTTATTATACACCCTGTCTTGAAGTTTTGAAATACTCGACATGGTAGTCATCCCCTGGGCCTTAGCACCAAGATTATCAATCTTCATAAGCCCGACGACTTCAGACTCAATGGTGGAAATCTGTACATTTTTCCAATCCAGGCAACTTTTCACGTTTAATACATTCATAACGGTTGAAAATTCCTGCACCCTGCCTGATTTAAAATGTATTTTTAATACTGTGCTTTTGCTGAGGGTGTTTAGCAAGTCTTCCCCCGGATATGAAAACTTGATTGAGGTTTCGGTTATTTCTTTAACATTAACCGGCAATAATTCCCCATTCATCTTGAAAATGGTGTCATTTTGTGCAAAACAACTTAATGTAATAAATGTCACTAAGATCAATAATGTCTTTTTCATGTTTGTGTTTTTTTGGTTACTAATTGTTATAACTGAAGGTGATACCATTCCCAGGTCCCAATTATTTTATCGGGATTGGCTATAAGTGTTGTGTGAGCCCCGAATGACAAATATAACAAAGTTTTTTCACTCTGCGACAATATCATCAACTGGAGCCATGTGGAAACCCGAACCCGCTTTAATGTATATGTGGGTGTGGCGTATGGATCAGATACTGCTTTGGTTGAAAAGGTCCTTTTGGATTGTGCCCGTAGCCATCCCGACATAGCCGCTACCCCTGAACCTTTTGTGAGATTTATTGATTTTGGAAATTCTTCCCTTGATTTTCAATTGTTTTTTTGGACAATAAAAACTTTTAGAGTAGAAAACATTAAAAGCACCCTGAGGTTTAAAATCGATCAGGAATTCAGGAAAAATAACATCCGCATTCCTTTTCCGCAAAGTGATGTGCATATTTTACAGGGAAGGGAGTAAGAATTACTGACAATTATAAGACCTGTATAATGTAAATCTTCATAATGTAACCATCGTAAAAATTACCGGGAATACCTGAAGCCATCATTTGTTAGGTTAATCCTTTCTACTTCGTCAGTATCATCTTCTTAAAACCGGTAGATTTATTACCATATTTCATTTTATAAAAATAAATTCCGACAGATACAGGATTACCCGAATCACCTGTTCCATCCCAAACAATTGAAGATTGAAAACTTTTTATTGAATATTGTTTGATTTTTTGACCTTTGAAATTATAAATTATTATCTCTGCATTTTTTGTGTTTTCAGGGAGAGAGAAAGAGATGGTTGTTGAGTGCTTGAACGGGTTGGGGTAATTTGAAAGGTTAATGTTTTCAGGTTTATTATAATCGGAAGGAATGTTGGTGAATTCACAATTTGTGACATACCAAACCTCGTAATCATTACTTCCATAGTACCCTTCTAAATAGGTTATATGGCAATTATTCAAAGAATCTACACACAATGATATATCTGTAGTATGTTCATCATTGCCGGTTAATTGTTCAATATTTTCAAAATTTCCTGAAATATTATTCACATAATATAATTCATGTGAATTTGTAGTTCCAAAAACTCCACCGATGTATGCAATATGAACATTACCGGTATGATCCAATACTAAAGCTGTAGGTCCATTCACACCATTACTTGTTGATATCGTCACAGTTGAATTAAAATTTCCACCAATATTATTAATATAAAAAACACCACCATGATATCCGGCATAAGAAATATGAACATTATTTGA
>JAGLWB010000144.1 GCA_023133655.1 Bacteroidales bacterium | reverse complement strand
AAGCATCGTGCTTAGGTTTGATTCCTAATTATTGTATGCTGCCATTTTCTCATTCAATATCTTTTTCTTCTTCGGTTTCTTCGGTTTCAGTTTGTTGTTCAATTTGTTCAGCTATTAACCAATCACTATCTGGTCGTGTAATTAATCTTGCGTTACTATATGCCCATGCTAAAGGAAGAACCGTATGTCCAAGATAATTCCCTGATGGAGTCAGTTCGACAACAAGAGCTAAATCAATAATTTCATCATCCAATAAAGCTAAAGGTAGAAGTAATGATAATTTATTTGATTTCGGGTAGTACATCGGTATAGCTGTCTTATAATTCCACTGCACTCTTTTAAGTGCCAGGTCTACAGAGTCTTTGAATCTATTTTTGATACTTCTATAAGTTTTACTATCACGTTCAATCGCTGCTGCTAAATTTTTGAAATAACTATCTCGATCAATTGTTGTCATTTCTGTAGGGTCTTGTAATTCAAAACCTTTTGGGCAATTCTCAAGTACAAATTCAAAGGGAAGTCTTGCAACATTCCCAAGAATTATATGGTTCCAATCTAACTGAGGTTCAGGAGCATTTATGTCATAAATCATGTTTGAAACATGTTCAAAATAATGTGCCCGTTTTGGAAGCGGGTTGAAGTAACTTGTTAATATTTTACCTGCCTTATGTTCTCCAGGTATGCAAAACTCATGAAAATAATATTCTTGCTTGTCTGGCATCTTGTTTTTTTCAAATAACGCAAAAATAGGTTCATATCTTTCATCAACAAGTCCAGTATTAAATGCAGCATATTTATGGCTTATTATGATTTTGTTATTCTCGCTTGCTAACCTGTAAAATGTATATGTGAAGTATTTTGCAAGAATCGGATATGGAAATTTAGGGTTTTGGATTTTATAATACCATCGCTCTTTTAATGCAATATTTTTTAAATCAAAAATAGCTTGTTTATAATCTCCCATCCACGCCCAATTTAATAATGACCTAATATGGTATGTTGATTTGGAAATTGCCTTTTTTGATTTCTTAACTTTTGATATTTCGTTAGTTGCTACTCGTGCAAATAGAACTGGAACTTGATGGGAATTGTCAGTTTTAATTTCAATTTCAGGTTCAAAGTTCTGTATAAATTCTTTTAGCTTGAGAAAACCAAAGGCTTTATAATTTATTCCTTTTAATAATAATGGCTTTCCGATTAATGCTAAGTCAGTCCATCCAGTATCATCTTTATAAGCATCAAATATGCTTACTAATTCCTTATAAATTCTCTCTTTTTCCATATGATTATTTTTTTATGGTTGCAAACAATAAAATAGTGTTTTATACCAAGTTGATTCAGACAAATGTATGAAAAAAAGATATAAGCTAAAAATCGGTTTGAGGTTTAATTTATAAGGAGATCATTTTAATACAAAACAAGTTGGCCGAAGCCGTATTATTTCCATTGGCATAATTGTGGACTGTAGTTATTTTGGCAAAGGATCTGTAATGCTAGTATCCAAAAAACACCTACAATTCTTTCTACCATGAGTCAGCAATTCAAGGCACCACGGTGAAGCAAATCAGCTAAATGACAGTCCTGTTATATCACTGTCGGTAAGATAACAGGACAAAGGAGAATCAGAGAGAAATTAATGATAAAGTAGAGTTTGGTCAATAGGTAATTATCAATCATTAATAAAATCACATATCAGATATCCTTTATCATTTATCTGATATCTTTTCTTTTATGTCACCCCTACGGGGCTTTTTATTACTTTTGTCGATGTCTTTTGCCACCGATACCCGGCTCCTACGGAGCCCAAAACCATTTCGTTGCCGTTACCGATATTCAAACGCAACCCGAAAAATGATCGTATGAAAATACTTGTTATCAACACAGGAAGTTCATCTGTTAAATATGAACTGTTCGATATGACGAACCAACAGGTTTTGGCTTCGGGATTAGCAGAAAAAATCGGCGAACAAAGGAGTATTCTTACCCACAAAGTAAATCTAACCAATGACCATTCAATCCAAAAAGTAGAAAATAAAGTTATCCCCGATCATTATGAAGGGCTGAAACGTATCGTTGAATTACTGGTCGACCCTCAATATGGAACCATCGGTGATAAAAACGAAGTTTATGCAATTGGTCACCGGGTTGTTCATGGAGGGGAAGAGTTTCAGTCATCAACAATTATTGATCAACGTGTTATTGCTGCATTAAAGAGAAATATCCC
>JAGLWB010000143.1 GCA_023133655.1 Bacteroidales bacterium | reverse complement strand
CCCCCACTATTCTCTGATCCACCCATACTTTTTCTCAAATGAAAAAACATTCTCAAAAGGGTAATAACCACAACAAGGCCGGTAAAGCCAAAAATAATCATTCCCATATCATGAAGGATTTCAAAAGGCATCAAATCAAATATCCACCTGGCAACAACCTCATCGGGCTTCAATGTTAAAACAAAAAAGCCAAGAATAACAGCCAGGAGAATTGTAGTAATCAATGCAAATGGATTGCTTTTAAACATCAGTTTTGTCAGGCCTGTTGGCTCATAAGATGCGATGGCATAGCGTCGCAGTGCAGCCATATATTCACATGGGTCCGCTTCCCTTGGACAGGTTTCGGAACAATCTCCACAAGAATAACATAACCAAATTTCTTTACTGTTTAAAATATCATCTTTTTTCCCAAGCAATCCGTAACGGATGAACATTCGTGGGAAATTCGCATCCTTATCCGTTAAGTTACATACTGCTGTACAGCTTCCACAATTGTAACAAGCATTAAAACTATCCGCACCGTATTTTTTAATTTCTGCAGCAAATCCAGGAACTAATTCAGCCATTTCTTTATTTCTTTGTTTTCAGTTTATAATAAAAAAACTCATCATCATCATCTATCTCACCTGTTTCAACATCACCAAATTTTCTTAATGTCATAAGGGTATAGGTCACTACAGGAAGAGGCAGTTTTGTTTCATCAGCAATTTCCGGTATTGTTTTATCACCTGACTCCAACACCTTCAATATCAATTTCTTCAACCTTACGAATTCTTTTCTTTTTTCTTTCACTTCTTCCGAAACAACTCTTTTTTCCTTGATATAATCGATCGTTTTTCTTTTTTTTTCACTCATAATTCTATAGTTTGAATTTGATTGATTATTCAGCCATGGCTTCAATCATGGTCTCTATTTCAACGTTAGTAAACCCTATTATTTCAATAGCATCAACCGGGCAAACAGGTGCACACATTCCGCAACCTTTACATTTAGCCTCAACAACAACAGCAATATATTTTCCACTATGTTCTATTTTTTCTATTGCATTATAAGGGCAGGCAGCCAAACATTTATCGCACCATTCACAGGCATTTGGATTGATCGTTGCAAGTGTTGGCTCAAGTTCAATTTCACCTTTTGTTAGCAATGAATTTGCTTTAGCAGCAGCCGACAGCGATGACTTCATGGCCTCTGTGATATTTTTTGGCCCCTGGCAAGCACCGGCAATAAATATCCCATCGATAACTGTTTCAACAGGGCGCAGTTTTGGATGGATCTCATTGTAAAAGCGATCACGGCCAACAGGAACTTTAAGAATATCTCCAATGGAAGTGTCCTTTCTTCGTTCCATTCCGGTCACCAGGACTACCAGGTCCGGATAAATATCTATCTCTTTACCTGCAGTCAGAAAATCTTCAACCCGGATAACTGTTTTATCTCCTTCTTTTTCAACTACCGCATCGGAATCCTCATAAAATTGAAGGTAAATATCGCCTTGAATAGAAGATTGTTCGTACAACAACTCCTGCTTCCCATAAGTTCTGATACCTCTGTTCACGTGATAATTCTGGATATCCCCGTATTTTTCTTTAATATTTATTGCTGTATGTATTGCTGAAGTACAACAGTACCTGGAACAGTATTTATTATCCCCATTAATTTGTCTGCTTCCCACACAATAAATATAAGCGACATTTTTAATTGGTTTACCATTGTAAATCAGCTTATCATCATTCAACTCAACCAACCGTTTGAATTGTTGCAAAGTAACTACATTGTCAATAGTTTTATATCCGTATTCACCATCTTTAGGTTCATAAGGATCAAATCCGGAGCACAATAAAATAGCACCTGATTGAATATCGATAATTTGCTCTTTTTGTTTCAGATCGATATCCGGGCAAACCTTCTGACATTCTCCACAAAATGTGCAATTTGCCTTATCGATTGCAGGCATTTTAGGAAATTCACTTTCAAAGTTCTTATAAATAGCTTTCCTTTTGGTTAGAAAAAAATCAAATTCATCCGGTACTTCAACAGGACACACTTCAATTGCTTTATCCAGGTTCTCAATGTTACATACTTCTTTAACATATCTTGGTGTTAACTTGACTTGTAATTTCATATCCCCTACACTTCCAGAATAGGACAGAAGTTCAGCACCAGTGTAAAGTTTAATCTTGTCATGTTTTAAAACTTCTTCGAAGAGCCTTGTAACAACTTCTTCTCCTGATTCGTGTGTCGTAAAAAGATCGCCCCATTGTGAAACCCTTCCACCTACAAAATGTTCTCTTTCGATCAGGTGGACAAAAGTACCCATGTCGGCAAGTTCAACGGCAGAACGCATTCCGGAGATGCCTGCTCCTATCACAGTTACTGTATTCAATGCGGAGATCTTAATTGTTACAAGAGCCTCTGAGTGACTCACTCTGGCTATTCCTGCGTTTACAGATCTTACCGCTTTCTCCGTTGCCTGTTTGGGATTATCAGAATGAGCCCATGACCCCTGCTCTCTGATATTTACCTGCACATAATTATAAGGGTTAAGGCCTGCCCGTTGTGCTACGCCCCTAAATGTCGGAACATGCAATTGGGGAGAGCAGGATGCAACCACAATGGCATCCAGGTTGTTTTGTTGGATATCTTCAACCATCTCCTTTTGTGCCGAATCGGCACAGGCAAACATGGTTATTTTTGCCAAAGACACACCTTCTTGTTGGCTGGCAATTTCTTTAACCTTTTCTACATCAACATAATCCGAAATATTTGAACCACATTGACAGATATATACACCAATTTTATTTCTCATGATACCTCCTAATATAACTTGCGGTTTCTGATGATGCGG
The DNA here is from genome assembly GCA_023133655.1 of Bacteroidales bacterium. Taxonomy (GTDB): domain Bacteria; phylum Bacteroidota; class Bacteroidia; order Bacteroidales; family JAGONC01; genus JAGLWB01. The sequence continues at coordinate 7,870 of JAGLWB010000143.1, read as the reverse complement.
CACCAGCAGACAAAATTGAATCCGGAATATCCATAGGCCCTGAAGCTGCCCCTGCTACGAACACACCATCAATACTTGTCTTGGCAGGATTTATCAGCTCATCAACCTGTTTTACATAATCAAAAGCATCCAAGGCCAGGCTATCATTACTAAACATTCCCTTTGTTTCCGGATTTGCCAATAGCCCAACCGAAAGGACCACAAGATCGTGTTCCGCCTCTTTTACTACTCCTTCTTCTATATCTTCATACCTTAAAATAAGATTACCATCTTCTTTTTCATGGATCCTTCCAACTTTACCTTTTACAAATTCCACCCCCATGCCAATGCCTTGTTGATAGAACTCACAAAACCCTTTTCCGAATGCCCTGATATGCAGGTAATAAATTGTAACATCTGCCATGGGAAGGGCTCCTAAAAGCAACTGCGCTTGTTTAATAGAATACATGCAGCAAACCTGGGAACATATCGGATTCCCAACAGTATGGTCTCTGGACCCAGTGCAAAGCACATAGGCAATATTATCGGGCATTTTTCCGTCCTTCGGCCTCAAAACTCCATTATAGGGGCGAGTTGGAACCAGCTGACGTTCCATTTGCATGGATGTAACTACATTCTTAAACTTACCGTAGCCATATCTTGTTATCACCTCCGGCTCAAATAAATTGAAACCTGTTGCCAAAATAACCGAATTGACTTTAACCGGAATCTCCTCGATTTCCTGGGTGAAATCAATGGCATCGGCAGGACATACTTTTTCACAAAGGCCGCAAAGAATACAATTTTCAATATCAATAGCAACTATCCGTGGGCTGGCAATGCTGAAAGGCACGTAAACAGCTTTTCTTCCTACAAGACCATATTGGTATTGATCTTCAACAACCACCGGGCATTTATCTTCACATTCCTGGCAACCTGTACAATTTTCTTCAATAACATACCTTGGTTTTTTAACAACCTTTGCCGTGAAACTTCCATTGCCGTTTTTTTCAATATCCTCCACAACACTATTAGTCAGGATTTTTATATTGGGATGGCGCATAGTTTCTGAAACTTTAGGTGTTGTAATACATGCCGCACAATCCAATGTTGGGAACACCTTACTCAAATGGATCATCTTTCCGCCAAGCGAAAGGTCCTTCTCCACAAGTAATACCTGGTATCCCATATTGGCAAGATTCAACGATGCTTCTTCACCCGCAATTCCACCCCCAATAACAAGCACATCATAATTTGCCCCATTCTCTGCAGAATCAGTCAAATTTTCATTTTCTATCATCATAGTTTCCATTATTAATCAATTATTAAGTTGCATTACGCCAATTATGTGATGAAAAATTAAGGTCACCCTTTTATCCTCTTCATCCTGGCAAAAAGCAATCAAATAAATCAGTCAGATTTTGACAATGCTTCGGTAAAATTTATCATATGATTCACAAAAGGTTCGGCGCATACCGAACAAATTGCAGCCATTTTCAAACGAGCAGGATCAAGACCTTTCTCTCTCATCATATCTTGTGTACGCGAAACTACCTGTGATGTTAGTTCAATACACGATTCACCATAAGTACAATCGGTGCCATCTGCTGCAATAAAAACACCATCGAATCCCTTGTCAAATGCATGTAAAATCCATCTTGATTTTATTGCACTTGAGCAAGGGAGTGAAATTGTAAAAACAGTTGGCGGATAATGCATTTTTAACAAACCAGCCAGGTCAATGGCGGGGTCTGAAATTTTTTCCGTGGAGAAAACCAGTATCTTGGGCTGAGAATTCTCCTTTACAGTATCCATCATAATTATTTTTTCTTCATGAAAACTCTGAAAAAGCCGGCATCCTCATAATCACCCAGGTATTCATGGCCTTTTTTATTGGCCCATTTTGGAATATCACGCTTTGTGCCAACATCGGTAGATAATATTTCCATTATCTGGCCGGAGTCAAGTTCACCAATTCCTTTTTTTGCAGCCAGAAGCGGCCCTGGGCATGAAGTGCCACGTGCATCAACTACTTTGTCAGCATTTAAATTTTTTAATTCTTCTGTTGTCATGTTTAGTCCTCCTATTATTTTATTAATACTATTATTTTACCAATGATAATACATTGCTGTAAGTGACTGGTTACAGGTAATTTTAAAAAAGTAAATTTTGAATGATCAAAAAAAACACAAAAAGTACAATATTAGTTAAATATTACCTGCAACATGGTACCTGCAACAAAAATTAAATAAATAAGTGTACATCTGCTTCTTGTGCAGAAGAGACATATTCACCGATCCCACAAATATCATCTACCAAATCAATAAAATCATCCATTTTCTCGCCACCCCATATTTTACCGGCAAGACTACAGATGTAAATCTTAACATTGGTCAGCTCTTTAGCCTGCTCGAAAAAATCCTGCCAGGATGGAATATTAAGATCTTCCAATGCTTTTAAAAACTCCTCTTTATGATCCGGAAGTTCTGCGATACTTTCGGTCTTTTTTCCTTTAATAAAAGCCCGTGCACCCATTAAGAGCACAAAAACTTCAACATCCATATCATCAGCCGCAGCGCCACTCAATATAACACCGGCTGCTGTTAATTTATCTACGCTCCCTGAAAAGAGAGCCATTGTCATTTTTGCCATTTTTTTTCCTCCTTTTAAATCATTAATCATTTATCATTTATCATTTATCTTCATCATCCACCGCATCCACCACTTTCCTCTTCAACTTCAACTGGAGCAGCCTGTCCGGTTGCTTCAGGCCCGGTTTCGATAAGTTCAGGATAGCTATTCAACCAACCCTCCATACCTCCATCAATTAAGCTAACATGTTTGTATTTGAGTTTTTTTAATGATGCTGCAGCTAAAGCCCCACGTTCATTATTGTCAGCATAAATAAAAATGAAATCTCTCCGGTTCGATATCCTATTGGAAAACTCCAGGGTTCCCCGTGGAATATTCATTGAACCCGGAATGTGGCCTTCTGTATATTCGTCCGCTTCACGACAATCAATCAAAACAAAATTTTCATGGTGTTCTGACAAATGCTTGAAATCATCTACGCTTATCAGATCTGCTGAAGCCAAAGCTTTGGCTATCATTTCATCCAGGCTTTCCGGCTTAACACTTCTGTTACAACCAGCAAGCATTACTAACAATATTGAAGAAAGGATGATCAGGCTGCGGCCGGAAAAAAGGATACTTTTTCTATTATTCCTCATGATATTTATTTTTAAATCCCCAATAAGTTTATTCAACAGAATTTGATGAATCAGCTACCCATTCGTATAAAGCGCCATCATATACTTTCACATCAGGGTAATCAAGCATGTATTTCAAAACAAAAAAGACAATACCTGCTCTGTTACTGGTCTCACAATATAATACAACCTCTTTATCAGAAGTGATCCCGGCATCAGTTATTATTGACTGCAACTCCTCTTTCTTCTTCAGCATGCCATTTTCAGCTACAACATTTTTATATTCAAAGTGAATGGCACCCGGAATATGTCCTTTTCTGTTGATTTCACCCTTTTCACCATCAAATTCGGCTTTACTACGGGTATCAACCAGTACAACCTTGGGATCATTTAGGTGGCTCTTAACGTCATCTGTCGAAATAATAAAACTTTTCTCAAGAGTATAATTGAATGTTACGGCGTCCTTTTCCGTCTTGTTCTTAGTGAGAGGGCCCCTGGCTTTTCTCCAGGCACCAAGTTGTCCATCAAGTATTCTGACATCTTTACAACCCAAATAATCAAATATCCAAAAGAGCCTTCCGGCTAACACACCTTTTGCACCATCATACACGACAATGGTTTTCGTATCACTGATACCCTTTGTGCCAAAAACAGCAGCCATTTCTGCCGGTGTTTGCAACAAGCCTTTGATGTCACCCGGTTTATACAAGTCGAACGGGTAAACATTAACCGCATTTGTAATATGCGACTTGTTAAAATCCTCTGCCTTTCTGGCTGAGACAATAACCACATTTTCATCATTAATCATTCCCTTTAACTCTTTAGCAGAGATCAGGGTTTGTCCAAAAACATCCAGACCGAGTAATATCAGTATGAACGATAATCCAAATAATATTTTTTTCCTTTTCATTTCTTAAAAAATTAACATTTATTAAAACTTAGCTTGAACTTGTATTAAGAATTTACTTTGATAAAAGTCACTCGTAATATTTTTATTTTCGTTTATCAGGTAGTTAGCCTGGATCCTCGACCAATCATTCAGAAAATAATTCAACCCGATTGTTGTTGTGTATGTTGCATTATCACCTATAGCCCAATCAGGATCATACCATTCATATTTCACTACAGGTTGAAGCCCGGTTGATGTCATATACATTGCCTGAACATACAAACCGCTTTTTTCAAAATCTCCCAGTACAACAGTTGGCTCACTTCCACAACCTCCACCTACCAGGCTTGATCCTTTATCCATACCATACAAATATTCGGCCTGTAAAAGAAAATCTTTGATCTTGATTTCCAGCTCAGCACCATATCTTGTTCTGGTGTCGTCATCCATACCAGCTTTGGCTGGTTTTTGTTTTCCAAATCTGAAACTACCTCCGATTTTAATGTATTTAACCGGCGCCAGGACCAAACGGCCTACTACATCTTTCTTCGTATTATTATCCCATTCATTCATCCCTGTACCATTCAAAATGGCAAACTGGTAAGATATTAAATTTTCATTTTCCAGGCCAAAAATAGGGAGGGAGGCAGTACCACCTGATATCATCAAACCGATATCGCGAAAAGGCGTTGCTAACTCTCTTACAACCCTGGAGCGAAAAATAGTATGAAGCGCATGGCAGGGTGTATTTAATTCCATGGTATATGGAGATTTATACTGCCCGATAGAAATTTTGGCATAAGGTCCCAAACGAGTATATGAAACAAATGCATCTAACAGATATGGCCCGCCAAGCATTGGGCTAAATTCTGCCATTACATAGTAGCTAATGTCATAAGGAATATTCCCAACAACACCTATACGAGCTCTGCGAAAATAGAAGCTGTTTTCATTATCAATGCTTTCGCCATTTTTATCAACACCATCAAAATTATAATTCCATTCGGGTTGAACATAGCCCACTACATTAACACCCTCATCCGAACCGCCTTCAACACATCCCTGAGCCAGTGATTGTGAAGGTGCCATAAAGGCAACAATTACAGCTATTAAGTAAATTTTTATTATTATTTTCATCTCTACGTTTTTTTTTTAAGGAAACAGGATGATCGATCACCCTGTTTCCTAATTTATCACAATTATTAACTAAAATATTAATGCCTATTTGGTTGTCAAATATTCATACTCCATTGGCGTGTCAACAGTCCACTTGTGGCTTTCAAGATTATCGTGGATCATTGCGTTAGCACCAAACTTCAGGCTTTTTGCGTCATAGCCCAATACATTTAAGTAAGCTGTAATCATTGAAGATGTCTGGCCAGTCCAGCAATAAGTCACAATTGTTTCAGCTACATCCAGCTTTTTGTACTCCTCACCTGCCAGGGTTAAAGGATTAATGCGGTAAGCTGATTTAATATTGCCATAAAGTTCTACATCACCTTCCGCCCAATAATTATTTATAAAATAATTAGTTGGATTCGCCAGAACATCAGTACAAATGATTCCCTGAAATCCGTTAGCAACCATGAAATCAACTCTTTCTTTCAAAATATCCTCCCCAGTTGTGAAAGATGATGTGAAGTTTGGCTCATCAGCATAAACAATTGGGTCAGAAATATCTCCGGGAGGTGTTGCCCAGTTGGCATTTCCAATGGCTTCATTTCCAGTGTTATTATTCCAGGGTCCTGCAAAATGCTCATTCCATGAACACATTCCAAATTTTAAAACTTTAGCATCCGTATATCCGGATAACCGTAATGCAATAACAGCATGACCAGCTGTTTGACCGGTATAGCACACAACTAAAATAGGTTTCGTAGCATTTGCAGCATCTGCAACAATGCTTCCAAATGTACAATTTACTGCCCCCTCGATATGACCCAATGTATCATAATCACCACTTGAACGAATGTCCATAATATAATAGTCATCAATTCCTTTTCCGTGGACTGCATCTGCAGCAGTAATCCAACCATCCAGCATATTATTTAAATCTAAATTTTGAGCGACCAAATAATCTTTGAGGACTTCAAAACTGGTTGGAGGCGGATCAGGGGCATCCCTTTCGCAACTGACCAAAACAAACATTGGTAAAATAGCAATCAACAAAAAATACTTCAACAATTTTTCCATTTAAATCTAATTTTATATTAATAAATATTTAATTATTTACTCGTAACAATACTCAATCTATTAGCCACCGCATCCTGATGATTCTTCTTTCACAGCTGCATCACCGTGATCCGGATTCCAGGCATTGTAACCCCCGGAAAGGCTTTTTACTTTTTTGTATCCAAGTTGCATCAGTGTTTCTGCGGCTAAAGCACTTCTTCCTCCACTTTTGCAATAAACAATGATTTCGGTAGATTCTTTTTCCGGTAATTCTTCATAATAATTTTCCCAAAAACCGGCGTCAGCGATACGAAATTCCAGCAATCCCCTTGGAATATTAACAGGCTCCAGATAATCGTCGTAATCAAAATCCTGATTTATATACCCTTTTTTAAGCTCTTTGGGCTGACGAACATCTATCAGATGAAACTCCTCTTCACCGAGCATTTTCTCGTTTAGCTCAGCAACCGAAATCTGATCGATCCTGGTTTGCGAACTTGCTGCCATTTCCTTTCCATTTTCATAAATAGCATTACAACTCCATAAAAAGACGAAAGGAATGATCATTAGGTTAATAAAACGATATTTCTTCATAATTTTTTCTTTAAAATAATTGACTCACACATGGCCCGCTTTTCGGATTCTAATAGGCACTAAACCTTCCTGTTTTCTCATTCCATTTCACAAAAACATACCAAACAAGTATGACAGCAAGTACAAAAGCAAATGCTCCCAAATAGCCCATGTAATCCGGTAAAAAATTCTTAAATCTCATTTCAGGAGGAATAATTTTGATAATAGGCGGCACAATAAACTTCTTGGAAATTGGAGAGACGAGCAGGAATCCAATGGCAGATGCCCATAATTTTACCTGTCCTTCACCAACTCTCCAAAGAGTCCCAACAGCACAGCCACCGGCAAGGGTCATGCCAATTCCAAATATTAATCCACCAATTGCAGCACGTAACCAAAAATGCGGGAAAACCCAGATCATTTCAACACTCCTCAGCGATAAATCACCTGCACTAACACCTAAAAACTTAATGATGGTAAAGCCAAAGAGGCCCACGACCAGCCCGGCCATAACACCAACCGAGCCATCTGCCTCACCCGTCATGAAAGGATCTCTGAAAGCTTTAACAATGCAAAAGCGTGATCGTTGAGAAATTAATCCCATCAAAAAGCCAATGACAACAAACCACATCAGGATCGGATTGCTTTCTGAATATGAAATTGCAATCAAGATCATGATGATGAAAACAATCAATCCTAACCATTTTTGCCAGGCTCCTTTATCAGCGGAAACTGCCAAAAAAGTATAGCTCTTTCCCATACTAAAACCCGGAAACCTCTCCATTTCCCACATCAGGTACTTCAGAGCAATAATAACTCCAATAAACAGCCCGATGGTAAATATGACTGCCCCACCGGATAATGCGGGCACACCACTAAAGAAAGAACTGATTGTACAGCCCAGACCAATGGTAGCACCAATAGCCATCAGGCTACCACCAATAAGACCTTTCAGCAGTTCTCCTTTGGGAGGTATTCGTAAGGCAAACTCCTTCGAAAAAAGGGCCCCTGCAAAGGACCCTATTACCAATAAAAGGCAGAGCATTCC
>JAGLWB010000142.1 GCA_023133655.1 Bacteroidales bacterium | reverse complement strand
GATCCGCCATACATGATTTCTGATGGCTCGCCCTGCATCGATATGGGAACTCCGGATAGTTCAGAATGGTACTATCCGCAATATTTACCAGCATACTGCCTGTGTGGTAATCCACGTATTTCAGGTCAGGCAATCGACCTGGGATGCTACGAGAGACTATCTATAGGTATTACCGATTATGCCAATCATGAAGATTTCTCATTTAGGGTTTTCCCAAATCCGGTCAATTCAAAGCCTACAATTGAATTTTATCTAACAAATAATGCTCATGTTAATATTTCTATACTGGATATTCATGGCAAAGTAGTATCTGAAATCCTGACTAAGGAATTGCAAAGCGGGAAAAACCAATTGACATGGAATGCGGAAAATGTCTCTCCCGGTATCTATTTCTGCCGGTTGCAGGTAGGGGATAATGTTGAAATTGCCAAGATTGTAGTGATGAGGTAGGCGGTAGCCGGTAGCCAGTAGCCGGTAGACGAGTCTACCGGCATGCAGGTCTTGAGAGTAAACAAATTTGGAATTCGTCACAGTTATGCCTATCTTTAGGAAAAAATTATCATTAAAATTGTCCCGAACGCTGATCATTGACGATGAAACACATGTGAGGGAAACACTGAAAAGCTTGCTGAAGGAGTATTGCCCACAGGTAAGGATAATTGGGGAAGCAAACAGTGTGGCCTCCGGTATCAAAGCCATCCGTGAAAAAAGTCCGGAACTCGTATTGCTGGATATTAAAATGGATGACGGAACTGGTTTTGATCTGCTGGAACATTTCGATAACATAACTTTCAAGATCATCTTTATTACAGCTTATGAACAACATGCCGTTGAAGCCTTCCGGTTCAGCGCTGTTGATTATATCCTGAAACCGGTGAATCCCGAAAAACTTGCCGATGCGGTGCAACGGGCGGAAAAATTGGTGCAGCAAACATTTATTACACAATTGGATGCCCTTCGGGAAAATATAAATCCGTTAAATAAAAAAAATAAAAAAATAGTCATTAAGACTTCAGGTAATATCTACCTGTTAAATACGCGTGATATCATTCATTGCGAATCTGATGATTGCTATACGGTTATTGAAACGGTTCAAGGTGAGAAGATAATTGTATCGAAAGTGCTGAAAGAATACGATGAGCTGCTTTCCGGTTTTGGCTTTTTCAGGGTTCACCGGTCCCACCTGGTCAACCTGCAGCATATTAAGCGGTTCGAAAAGCAGGATGGAGGATATGTGGTCATGACCAACAACAAAAAGATTCCTGTTTCTTCAAGGAGCCGGGAGAGGCTGTTGGATTTGTTTGAGGAAATTTGAGGGAGGTAGGCGGTAGCCGGTAGCCAGTAGCCAGCAGTCGAGACTGCTGGTGCTGATTGGCAATATGTTTGAATCAACAATAGAACAATGAAACAATGAAATTCGCTAAGTTTCTATATAGACACAAAATCCTTATCATATCGCTATTAATTTCCTTTTCCCTCCAAAGCTTTAGTCAAAAATACCTCTACCTGGAGTCGTATAATGTCGACAGCCTGCTTTTGATCTTACCAGGTCAGCTTGGGGAAGAACGGGTCAATACATTAAATACGCTGGCTGCTTCATATTTCTGTTATGAAGAGTTCGATTTAAGTCAGCAATATGCTGAAGATGCCATGAACCTGGCAAAGGAACATGATTTCCAGGAGGGTATGGCTGCTGCTTACCGTAATTTCGGACATATAAACTATTACCGGAGTAAATACACGGACGCACTAAACAACCTATTTGAATCGCTTCGTTTATATGTAGAGCTGGACAAGAAACATACTGTAGCTGATATATATTATGATATTGCCGCTACCCACTATTTTGCCGGAAATTTTGAAAAAACACTTGAATATGGCAACATTGCATTGGCTAAATTCCGGGAACGGCTGGAAGGAGGTGCAATGGTTGGTAGCGTGAGAGATACAATAAAGGTCCTTGGAGGACTTGCACTTACATATAATAGATTGGACATAAATAGGGATACACAGCTTGAGATCAGGCTGAAACACCTTGAGGCCGGGAGGAGACATAATTTCGGAATGACCGAAATGATGCTAATTACTTTTCTTGCCGGTACTGACTTTTATTTATTAGGTGAAACAGACAGTGCAAAAGTATATTTTGAAAAAGCATTGGCATATCCAAATGTAAATCCAAGTATTGAGGCACTGAAATACCGTCCTATTTCATGGTTGGGATATCTACATTATGCTGCAGGGGATGTTGATTCGGCAATATTTTATCTGAGAAAGCCTTATGATTGGTACAATGAAAAAGGTTTTTTATACTGGGCTATGGATGCATCCAGGAACCTGGGATCAATCTATTATCAAAATAACGAACTAAATACTTCCGAAAATTATTACCAACAGTCTGAAAGGGTCTTCAAAGAATGGCTTCAAAGGAATTCATGGTACAGGCACGACTCCCTGAAAAATATAGTTACATATGGAACGGAACTATATTTCCCCATACCCCCCAGTCGTATAAAAGAGATGATGTGGCAACAAGGGAAATTCATGTATTATGGATTATACCAAATCAATGCAGCAAAGAAAAGAACCGGTGAGGCACTCAAATATCATATCGCATATTCAAGTGCTAAGGATACTTTGAATAAGTTACAGCGAATCCGTGAAACCATAGAGCTACAAATCAGATATGAATCGGAGAGTAAAGATCAACAGATCCAAACCTTGTCATTGGAAAATGAATTAAAAGAGTCACGCTTACATCAAACCCGGTTCTTTCTATTCGGATCAGTCGGTTTTTTTATTTTAATACTGATGTTCGGATTTATATTGTTTCGCCAGAATAAACTTAAAGCAGATCAACAGATGCTGGTTTTACAACAAAAGCTCTTCCGCTCACAGATGAATCCACATTTTATCTTCAACTCCCTTGCGAGTATTCAGAATTTTATTGTCAGGCAGGATTCCAGGAAGGCGAATATTTTCCTTTCAAAGTTTTCGGAACTTGTCAGGAGTATTCTGGACAATTCCACCCAGGAATACATAACCTTTGATAAAGAGATCAGCACCATCCAAAATTACCTGGAGCTGCAAAAAGTACGCTATATTGAGAAGTTCGATTATTCGATTGATATTGATGAAGCTATTGATGCTGAAAGCATGAAAATCCCTCCTATGCTGGCACAACCCATTATTGAAAACGCCATTGAACACGGCATCAAACACAAAGAAACCAAAGGCCATATTAGCATTCTGTTTAAATTAGAAGGAAGCCTGGTTGTTTTCAAAGTAGAGGATGATGGTATAGGAAGGGAGGCAGCCATGGATATTATGTTCAAACAAAATAAAGGTCACAAGTCACTTGCCACGGCCATCACCCGCGAACGCATCCAGGTGCTGAATAAAAGAATGAAGAACAAAATATCAATGCAGATCCTGGACCTGAAAAATGAAAAGAATGAACCGGCTGGGACGAGGGTTACTTTTGAGATACCGGTTGTTTTCAGTTGACGGTAGCCGGTAACCGGTAGCCAGTAGCCAGCAGACGAGTCTGCTGGTCAACTGAAAAGCCATTCCCTCACCAAACCCCGGCATTCAATAATCAAACCCCGGCGATAAATCGTCTGCCTCATTCTCGCCTTCTTATTGTCGTATCTTTATATTGCCGGTAGCCAGTTGTCGACCGGTAGCCAGTAGTCGAGACTACTGGTCCTCCTGCAGCAAAAAAATGACAATGAATTTTAATATTCAATAGTTAATAAGCATTAATTAACCAAAAACAGAAGTAATCATGAAAACACATTTATTCACACTCATCGCGATACTAATCAGTATTGCAACCTATTCTCAAACAATTGTTCCACCGGGAACAATCAGTGGTACCTGGACCCTGGCCGGTTCTCCCTACCTTATTGAAGGGATGACATGGATATCAGACACTGAATCATTGACAATTGAACCCGGTGTTTTGGTAGAATGGCAAGGAAGTTTCACCATGTATGTCCAGGGGCAAATCCTTGCGTTGGGTACGGAAACAGATTCTATCACTTTTACTGCAGCTGATCCATCTACAGGATTTAAGAGTATACGGTTTATTGAAACGCCTTCAGGAAATGACACTTCGCGGTTCGTGTATTGTATATTCAAATATGGTAATGTTTACGGACCGACACCGGATAACGCCGGCGGTGCTTTAGCCTCGTTAAACTTTAGCAAGATTATTGTTGATCATTGTTTGTTTGCTGATAATAAAGCTTTAGAGTTCAATATAGAAAATCCTAGTGGTGGTGCTATCGCTCTTGATGCAAGCAGCCCACTGATCAGGAACAGTAAGTTCATAAATAATGAATCCTATTGGGGTGGTGCAATATTTTGCTGCAACGGATCCCATCCATTGATTGAAAATAACGTGTTCGCTAATAATACAGCTACCCTGAATGCAGGAGCAATTTTATGTGCTGTTGAAAGTGATCCTATCATTGATCATAACCTGTTTTATGGTAACACTTCATTGGTATATAGCGGTGCAATTGAGGTGTCTTATAACTGCTCAACCCAAATAATCAATAATACGATAGCAAATAATCATGCATCGAATGGGGGGGGTAGCTTCCTTATCTCAAACGATTGTAATGTATTGGTCAAAAATACAATCCTATGGGGAAACACTGCTGATGGTGGTGGAAACCAGGTTTATATTTATGACAACACCAATGTACTTGATTTTTATTATTGTGATATCGAAGGCGGTGAGGAAGAATTTGGCGGTGTTCCCTTCCTGGGAGAATACGAGGACAATATTGATTACGACCCTGAGTTCGAGGATATAGAGGTAGGAGATTATCACCTTACAGAAGATTCTCCATGCATCGATGCAGGTGATCCCGAAATGTTTGATCCGGATGGGACTATTAGTGATATCGGAGCATTTTTCTATGACCAGACAGTTGGATTTTCAGAATTCAGTGTTCAGAATTCAGGATTCGGAATAGGATGCTATCCTAATCCCTCCTCTGGTATATCAGAAATCAAATACCGTTTACAAGTCGGCAGTCGACAGTCGACAGTCGGCAGTCACGTGCGATTGAGTATCTATGATATGAGAGGGAAAGAATTCAGGACAATAGTAAATGAGGAACAAACTGCAGGGGAATATACTATACCATTTGATGTATCTGATTTACCGAATGGGTTCTATTTGATCAGGTTGCAGACGGGGGAACGGATTGAGACAACTAAGCTGGTTTTGATGAAGTAGCCGGTAGCCGGTAATTGAATTTGGAATTTCATCCGATTATGAGTATCTTTAAAAAAAAATTACCACAAAAAATGCTCCGTACCATCATCATCGATGATGAAGCCCATATACGCCAGTCATTGGAGAAGCTTGTAAAACAGTATTGCCCCAATGTAAAAATAGTAGCTAAGGCCGACGGCGTAAAAACAGGTGTTGATACCATCAAAAGGCTCCACCCCGATCTTGTATTGCTCGATATAAAAATGGACGACGGCACTGGCTTCGATTTGCTGAAACAGTTTGAACCTGTTGATTTTAAGGTCATCTTTATTACCGCTTATGACCAATACGCCATAAAAGCCTTCAAATTCAGCGCTATCGATTACCTCCTTAAACCCATTGATGCTGATGAACTGGTCCTGGCAGTGGACAAAGCAGAAAAACTTGTATTGAAAGAGCTGAAGACCCAGCTTGATACCCTTGCAGATAACATGCAAACCGACGACAAGTCAAAAAAGAAGATAATCCTCAAAACCTTCGACAATATCCACCTTGTGAAAATTAGTGACATAATATACTGTGAATCTGATGTAAATTACACAAATTTTTATTTGTTTAATGGAAATAAGATCATCGTATCGGTTACCTTAAAGGAATACGATAAATTATTGAGTGAATATGGATTTTTCAGGGCACACAAATCATTTTTGATCAACCTTGCCCATATCAACAGGTTTGAAAAATCAGAAGGCGGATATATTATCCTTGCAAATGAACACAAGGTGCCGGTGGCTTCGAGGAAAAGAGAGCAGTTGTTGGAGTTATTTGATAGGATCGGTAGCCAGTAACCGGTCAGCAGGTCTTCAGGTCCACAGGTCGCCAATTTCAATATGTTTGGAGCAACAATATAACAATAAAACAATATAACATAAATTTCAATCAAGTTCTGCAAATTACTGTTTATGCTCCGATCCCTATTATTCATACTACTCTTTTCCATTTCCTTTCAAACTTACTGCCAAAAATATCTTTCACTAACAACCTACAATATAGACAGCTTGCTATTAGTTTTGCCGGATCAGGACGGGGAAGAACGAGTGAATACATTAAATAATTTAGCAGTATCACTTTATTTTTCAGGTACTGATTTAAGCACACAATATGCTAAAGAAGCATTAACACTGGCAAAAAAACTTGACTATAGGGAGGGTATTGCTGCTGCTTACAGGAATTTCGGCTATATAAATGTATACCTGAGTAATTATCCGGAGGCGCTTAATAATTTTTTTAAGTCGCTTCAGATATACGAAGAATTAAAAAGAAAACACATCATAGCACTGATATATCGGGATATTGCTAGCACTCATTATTTCGCAAATAGTTATTACAAAGCAAGAGATTATTATTTAATCTCTTTGAATAAATTCAGGGAACGGTTGGAAGGGGGTACAACAGTTGGAAGTACGCGAGATACAATAAACATCCTCACAAGACTTTATCTTACCTACTGGCAAATGGGTGTAATGATTCATGAAAGACTTGAGCTCATATTAAAGATAAGTGAGGTCGAGCCACAACATCCTAATTTTGAAAATACTGAAAGGATTTTAAGTTTTATTGAGATAGGGGCTAATTATTGGGCAGTAGGTGAAATCGATAGTGCACACAAATATTTAGATAAAGCTCTGGAGTTCCCCGATTTAAATCAGAATGTAAAGGCACTCAAGCATCGTGCTATGTGTTGGAAAGGTTATTTGCATCGTTCACTAGAAGAATATGATACAGCAATATTTTACTTTGATACAGCTTATAAATGGTATAATAAAATAGGATATTTGTTCGGTGCGATGGATTTAGCCACCGATTTAGGAAAGATCTACCCAAAAAGGAATGATTTAAAAATGGCTGAGAAATATTTTAAACATGCTGAATTAATATTTAATGAAATATTACTTAAAAATTCATGGTACAGGAATGATTCACTTAAAAATATAGTTTTTTGGGGGCTTGAATTATATATACCAGTTCCACTCAGTCAGATTAAGTTGATGAACTGGCAAGAAGTAACAGTTGCATATCACGGGTTATTCCAAATATATGAAAAATTGAAACGGACAGATGAAACGCTTAAATATCATATGGCATATGCAAGTGCTGCGGATACTTTAAACAGGCTTCAGAGTAACCTTGAAGTTTTAGAATTACAAACCAGGTATGAATCCGACCAAAAAGAAAGAAAAATAGAAATCCTCGCAAAGGAAAATTCGTTTAAGGCATACCAGTTAAAACAATCAAGGATCATTTTATTTGGCCTGGCTGGGCTGGTAATATCGATTATTGTACTCGCAATTATATTAATTCGCCAGAATAAGCTTCGCGAACAGCAAAAGAATCTGCTTTTACAACAAAAGCTTTTCCGTTCCCAGATGAATCCCCATTTTCTCTTTAATTCTCTTTCAAGTATCCATAATTACATCATTCATGAAGAGTCTGCCAAAGCCGGGCAATACCTCTCAAAGTTCTCAAAATTGGTCCGCAATATCCTGGATTGTTCCGTCGAGGAGTATATTCCGCTTGAAGAGGAGATCAGCACTATTGAAAATTATCTTGAGCTACAAAAAATTCGTTTTCCGGACAAGTTTAGTTTTTCCATAGAAATAGATGATGCCCTCGATCCTGAGAAATCATACATTCCACCTATGCTATTACAACCTTTTATCGAAAACTCCATCGAACACGGCTTCAAGCATAAAGAAACCAAGGGAAAAATAAGTGTCTCCTTCTCAATGATGAATGGTATTATGGTTGTTGATTTAGAAGATGACGGGATCGGAAGGGAAAAGGCCCAGGAGATAATGCTCAAACAAAACATAGATCATAAATCACTTGCAACGGCAATTACATACGAACGAATCCGGGTGTTGAACAAGAAACTGAAGAAAAAAATTGCACTTAACATCCTGGATCTGAAAAATGAAAAGGAAGAACCGACAGGGACGAGGGTTACTTTTGAGATACCGGTCTTGTTTAGTTGACAAACCAGTTGACGGTTGACAGTTGACTTGGCAGTTGACGGTTGGTAGTCGGCAGTCATTTTTGGTTTTGAGGATTACTTTTCCTTTGGAACTTTTCGGGATTATGTATCATATGATTTAAGATTCTTCCTATACTTTGAGATCTGTTAACTAACACCTTATGATTTTCTTCGGAAATAAATCCACATGCAAGAGCAAAGTCTAACCAGATCTGGGTTTCGGTGTTTTCCATATCTGAATCTGATATTTTACTTATAAAGTGAGCCTGGTATTGCCTTTTCCTGTATCCTTCTCCAATATTTGCACAAACAGATCTGGAAGCACGCCTGATCTGATCTGTTAATGAATAAAGTTCCTCCCTGGGAAATGATTTCGATGTTTCATAAATATCCATAGCTTGCTCAAAAGCAAGTTGGTATGCATTCAAATCTCTGAAAGTACC
>JAGLWB010000141.1 GCA_023133655.1 Bacteroidales bacterium | reverse complement strand
GGACATTTTTTATAGTTTTATTATGATGTTAATAAACGTAGATTATCCATTGTTATTTCATTCACAAAAGTATAAATGTTAACTGGATAATGATTTTTTTACTGCTATTTTTTATACCTCACCATTTTATTTCACAAAATGGAACTTTTTCTTGATAATTGTGTCATAATCATAAAACCACTTAAATTATTCAGTCATGAAAATTAAAAAATTAAAACATGTTATGTTGCTTGCCTGCGGGCTTATCCTATTGTCTAATACATTACCGGATAAATCTGTAAAAACGAATTACAATAACACAAAAGTAATTGCTCATTTAAATGAGAAAATCCCTCAAAATGCTAATATCATTTATTCAGCATCATTTGAAGCTGCATGGAAAGTATTAAAAAAGGAGGTTATCGGGGGAAATGTGTTATTAAAAGATCCAATCCCTCTTTGTGCTCATTTAAATCGTTCATGTGAAGATGTTATAATAACTGATGATATACTCGCCATGAGTGGAACTGTTGGTACAGGAATTATCAAAAACATCAATAAGGCCCTGAAGAAAAAA
The DNA here is from genome assembly GCA_023133655.1 of Bacteroidales bacterium. Classification (GTDB taxonomy): domain Bacteria; phylum Bacteroidota; class Bacteroidia; order Bacteroidales; family JAGONC01; genus JAGLWB01. Next base: position 10,301 of record JAGLWB010000141.1, on the reverse strand, counting down.
TTTGGGTTTACTCAACCTGAATTAAATAAGCATAGCGAAAGGGATGATAATATTATATGTTACTCCTATTTTGATAAACATATTCAATTCAACGAACCATTTGAATTACTTAACAGGCCTCTTAATTATTATATTAACGGTAAAAAGTATGAATTATCAGCCTTTGGAGTGATTAAATATTCTGAGAGTAATGAAATTCATAATAAGATCAGTGAGCAGGTTGATATTATTGACTATAGAGATTGTAATGATTTTATACTTAGATTAAAAGGCAAGAATAACAATGAAGGGATCATCGTTGCAAAAGTCCCCCCGTTAGGTTCTTTGAAAGAAACAATCGAAAAAGTAGAATCCAGAATAGATAAATCAACCCCTGAAAAACTACAGCAAGGCGCTTCAATGGCCATCCCAAAAGTTAAATTTTCGGTCGACAAAAGCTATGACATATTACTGGGGAAGCACTTGGCAAACAAAGGATTCGAAGATTATTTCTTTGCAGTTGCACAACAAGACATAAAATTTTCATTAGATGAAACTGGTGCCACAGCGCAATCAGAAGCTGTTATGGTAATTAAAAAAGGCAACAATGATGGATTATTCATTTTCGACCGGCCATTTCTAATTTATATGAAAGAGAAATCTTCATCTAAACCTTACCTGGCAATGTGGATAGCTGACCCGGAAATTCTTGAAACGGTCAATTAAAATTATATTTGTAATTTCAAGGGGTAAAACCAGGTGATCATTCATGGATATTGACGCCAATAATATAAAATCGTTTCAGGCAACAGGCAATCAACAAGCTTTTGGTGAGCTGATGCGAAAATATAAAGACAGGGTATTTAATTTTTGCCTCTGTTACCTTGAAAAATATGACGATGCCGATGATTGTACCCAGGAAATATTTATCAAGCTCTATGAAAACCTTCACACGTTCCGTTTTGAAGCAAAATTTAGTACCTGGTTATACCGTATCATGATAAATAGTTGTAAAAACATGAAAAGGTCAAAACACTATAGCATGAGGGGAAGAATCCAGGAAACAGATATTTCAGGTGCTTCGCTGGAAGAGATTAATAATTGTTCTCACTCTCCCGAAAAAGTTTTGATCAACGAAGAATTAGGAAGAGCTATAAGAGAAGCCATTCAAACCCTGAAAGGGTCCCAGAAGATGGTTTTGATCATGAGCGATATTGATGGCAGAGCGTATGAAGAAATAGCGAAAATAACAAACTTTAAAATTGGAACTGTAAAATCTAAACTTGCAAGAGCACGGTTAAAAGTAGCAGAGATATTAAAATCAAAAAATATCACGTAAAATGAAATGTGATCAAATTAAATACTTGCTATATGAATACATTGATGATCACGTTAATGATAATCAAAAAAAATTAATTGAGGAACACTTGTTAGGTTGCCTCAATTGCCGCTCTACTCTTGAAGATCTGAAAGAGTATAAAAAATTAGTGCGGCAAATGCAGCCTGCCAAAGCACCCGTAGCTCTAGAGGATAACGTTTTCAGCACTATTCAGGAGAAAACAATCTCAAAACAGGAATTCAAAATGCCAGGTTGGCTTAAAATTGCTGCAGCTGCGATGATCATAGGCTTTTTATACCTGTTAACCCCAGATAACTATTTCAAAATCACCAAATTAGAGCTACAATATATTCCTGTAGAACAAAAAAGGAGCAAGGGTCCGGCAATAATCAAAAAATCAGAAAAGGGAGTAGATATTAGAATTCAATATTTAAATAAACTTGTAAATGCGTATGGCGGAAAAGTCATCAGTACCAAACAGAAAAAAGCCGAAAGTAATATTGAACATTTAACGGTTGAGATACCTCGTGATGAATACATTGGATTTGCCGCCGCCTTTAATGCCCGTAAGCCATTGTATAAATTACCGGAAAAACTTCCTTTTTCTTTTCGTAAAATGGTTAAGATTGTTGTCTTTTTTGAAAAAAGAAGATACCTTTCCGGTGATATTAACGGAGATAATTATGATGATATAGTCATGTACTTTTCAAGTGGGAGATATCAAAACCATTGGTTTGTTGCCTTAAATGACAAAATGGGCAATTTCCTGAAACCGGTATTGGTAGAGATGAATGATAAAAAGGGGATCCTGAAAAAACAATATGATGCTATTATAGCCGATATTAACGCTGATACATTTGATGATTTGTTGCTAATTCAAACTGAAAAAGACTCATCAGGAGTCTGGTATGTGTTTGAAAATGATCAAAATAATGGATTTAAAGAAAGCAAACAGGTTCACTTCTTACACGATTCCATTATTTATATATCTGAAAGTTTGCCGTTTTCAGGCGATTTTAATAATGATGGTTACGATGATATAGGACTGAGAACAAAACACGAATGGGTCATATTTATTAACAATACTGCAGGTAACTTTAACCATGGACAAGTTATAGAAATAGTTACCGGAGCAGAAAGTGTGACAGGGGAATATCTAACCTTCTCAGGTGATTTTAATAATGACGGTTTTTCAGATATAGGGCTAAAGGGTTATGAGCATGATAATTCCGGCTTTTGGTACATTTCATACAATAACCAGTCATTAATGTTTGAACAACTCAAACCGTTAAGGTTTCATGAACGATCAGGAAGATACATTGGCGTTAAGCAGGTGTTCCCGGGGGATTATAACGGCGATGGATATGATGATATTCTGGCAATATACGGAGACGAAATTACCACAGGCTCCTGCTTTATTTCCTTAAACTCTCAAAAAGACATGATTGGGCTGGGTTATGAAGTTACATTTGGTGGAGATCATTATTTTGTTACAGAATGATGAATTGTTTTACAGATGGTACGGGTGAGGGTCGAATTTCTTCCATACAATTATTCCTTTTTCCTGTTTTCCGCATTGGGAAACCCTAAAGAAAAAGTCAATTTATAATTTACAATTTTCGAGCACCAAGGTGCGTAAATCATAAACCCCGAGCTGATGCCCGGGTCTTTTGAGTACCGCCCGCCTGCGGCAGGCTAATAGTTTAAACTATAAAGCTACATTAATCTGTTAAACGTACAATTACTTTATCCAACTCGCCGGTAAATGGATAATGATTTTTAACAGTATACTTGTTCGATACCGGTGTTCCATAATCAACTCCCACATCAAATGTTTCACTTAATGAGAAAGTAGAAATATGCATTTCAGGCATTGTTACTTCACCTACTTTTTTGCCATTTATAAATAATTCACCAACACCGCTGGGCAGTTTAGGCGTATCCCCTTTTGGGTCTTCGGTAAAGTTGTATTTTATATTGACTTTGCCCGTACCAACGGGAGGAGATTCAATTGTGTAATACAATCCATTGTAATAGTTATAATCGTAATACACCTTATTGTTTTTAATAAATAGAGTATAACCACCTGTAAAGCCACCACAGGCTAAAAGTACGCCTTCTTCATTACCTGATAATTCAAGGTCAACCTCAATGGAGTGCGACCTTCCTTTAACAGGAGCCGAGGCTTTTTCAGCAATACGTGTTGCACCCGGAGCATAATAAACAAACTCCTTCTGGTCGCCAAACAGCCGGCTTTGTTGTTTTACCAGACGCTGGATCATATTATCATACAAAGGATAAACATCATATTTCCATGCTTCTTCATCCCAAAGCTTAATGAGTTCTTCCAGTTTTTCAGGATATTGTTCAGCCAGGTTATTTGTTTCAGTAGGATCTTCATTTATGTTGTATAGCTCCCAAATGTCCTCTTCAAAAGGTGCGGTAACATTCAAATTCCATGGCATCCTGTTAGCATGAATGGTTACTGCTTTCCAACCATCTTTGTACATTGCGCGGTTACCAAGCATTTCAAAATACTGCTGTGTATGCCTGTCGGGTGCTTCGGCATCATTGAATGAATAAGCCAGGCTCACACCATCCAAAGGCTTTTGTTTGTGACCATCAAGGTTTTCAAGGAACTCCACACCGGTAACATCAAGGATTGTTGCTGCCACATCAATAATATGATGGAACTGAGTCCTTAGTTCTCCCTTAGCATTTATTGATTTTGGCCAATGGACTATAAACGGATCAGCTACTCCTCCTCGGTGAACAATTTGTTTAAAATATTTAAAAGGGGTATTTCCTGCCAATGCCCAGCCTGCATGATAGTGCGGATAGGTTTCCTGTCCACCCCAGTCATCGTAATGTTTCATATTGGCATCAAATGGGGTTTGTAAGCCATTCAACACATAAGTTTCATTGAAAGATCCGGTAAGTCCACCTTCGCCACTTGCCCCGTTATCAGAAGTAACTACAATAACTGTATTTTCCAACTGTCCGGTTCTTTCAAGGGTTTCGACCATCCGGCCTATTTGTTCATCCACATGATCTAACATCCCTGCAAAAGCTTCCATCTGGCGGGCATATAATTTTTGTTCTTCCGGTTTTAGCGATTTCCATGCAGGTATTTCGTCAGTCCTTTTGGAAAGAATGGCATCTTCAGGCATAATACCCATCTCCTTTTGTTTGGCAAAAATAATTTCCCGGGCTTTGTCCCAACCATCATCAAACATTCCTTTGTACTTTTCAATATATTCTTTTGGAGCCTGGTGAGGCGAGTGCATTGCCACCGGTGCCCAGTACATCATCCATGGTTTATCAGGTGAAACAGAAGCATGTGATGTAAAATAGTTGATGGCTTTATCGGCCATAGCTTCACTGTAATGATAACCGGGCTTTCCCTGCCAGTCTTCAATTGGTGAATGATCTGACCAAACCAGCGAACGGAAATTATCGGCATCAGCAGCCATAAAACCATAAAAATGATCGAAACCTTCACCGGATGGCCAGCGGTCGAAGGGGCCGCTTTGCGAAACTTCGTACAATGGGGTGTGGTCCCATTTCCCAATGGCATAATTTACATAACCCTGCTGTTGCAGATGTTTGGCAATGGATTTAACATTTTCGCCCGGAAACGCATTATAACCGGGGAATCCCATTGCTGAAAGCGAATGAGAACCCAATCCAATTGCATGGTGGTTACGGCCTGCCATGACCGAAGCCCTCGAAGGAGAACATAAAGCCAGGGTATGGAAGTTGGTGTATCGTAACCCATTATCGGCCAGTTTATCAATGTTGGGTGTTTCGGTTAAACCACCATAACAGCCAATTTGCCCGTATCCCACATCATCCAACATAATCAAAAGGATATTGGGTGCACCTTCAGGTGCTTTCACATATTCGGGCCAGTCTTCCACCGACTCTTCATAAGATTTGGCGATTTTTCCTTTAAAAGTATCACCGGAACTTTCTTCAGGTTTTTGATTCGTACAAGCCGATATCCCCAATAACAGGATAATAGCAAGCGAAAGGTTGATTGTGATTTTCGAATTTCTCATAATTTGTTATTTATTGATGTTTAGACAAAAATACGTATTAATTCTAATTAGAAAGTTACTTAATAAACTTTTGGGAAACAATTTTACCATCAACCAACAATCTTACTATATAAACTCCACTCTTGATTGTATTGCTGATTTCATACTGGTAATTTCCGGGAACAAGAGTATTTGATTCAAGGTTCATGATCTTTTGTCCCTGAATATTGTAAATATCCAAATTAACCAACGATGATTTATTCATGATACTCAGATTCAAGGTCATGTTTCCTTTGGAGCTATTGTTAACAGGATAAAAAATGAAGTTGTTTTGTTGAATAAGCTCTCCTATACCGGATGGTGCTTCGGTGGCTTTAAAAATGGTGCCTTGTGGTCCTACAGTCCAGATGTTGTACTGGTCGGCAGCAAATATGCCGTACATGGTTGTAAATCCTGTTGAAACAGTATCCTGAACTTCCCAATTAATACCACCATCGGAAGATGTGAAAACAAAGCCCTCTTCGCCAAATATCAAGCCATTCAACTTGTCGAAAAATACAAAGTTATTCGACTGGGCTCCCGTAGTTTCAAGTGACCATGTATAGGGATCATTAATTGTTTTTCTGGCTATATCTGAGCCTGAAGTTGCCCAACCCGTTGAATCATCAATAAACTTAATTTTTGCAAACAACTTATCATCATAAGTCTGAGATTTGAACCATGTTGTATCAGGCCCATCAATAAATTGCCTTAAAATAAGGCCTTGTGCAGGACTTTGGCTTCTCCCTGTAATCCATCCCGTGCCATTCTCAGTAAATTCAATATCCGAAAAAAGGTAATTTATATTACCAACTATTTTCTCGGTTTTCCAGGTTACACCACCGTCCATTGTTTTAAGAATGGAGTCGCTTGTAATTACCCAACCTGCCATCTCTGATATAAAATTGACGTCTATCAAATCCGGATTCCAATTTATACCTAAAGATTGAGCCATCCAGTCCTCGCCTCCATTTATTGTTTTTAATATTACCGGTTCATCAACACCCTTGTTACCCACAACCCAACCAAGAGAATTGTCAATAAAATGTACTACATTTAAATGTGTTGAAACGCCACTGGTCTGTGTTTCCCATAATTCACCCCCATTTGCGGTATGGATAATTTCTCCATTGTGACCTACCGCGTACCCCTGCAAAGTATCAACAAAGTAAACGGATTTCAAGACCTCTTGAGTTCCGCTGTTTTGCTGGTTCCACTCAAGATTGTACTGCGCTTGCAGTTGACTGATTAACGCAATAACTACGATTTGCAATATAAATAGCTTTTTTATCATTTTAATTTTAATGTTTTTAAATTATTTAATTCTCTAAGTACTTTGGTATGTCACACAACGTGCCACTGGCAAAGACCGGACAGGGTAAATAATCCGGTTACTCGATGTGTAAAGATAATAATTTTTATATACGAAAAAGCTTTTTCGTCAACAAGTCTGAACTTTGCCGAATGTTAGAGAATGGAGACTAATTCTCATCACGCCGAAAGAGCACTGGCGCATATAAATTGACTTTTTTTGTTTTACCTCACGCCAGCCCTTTCCAAAATGGAGAGGGAGAAATTGGAAACTTGATACTATTTTTGATTTTTCATTTCCGAAACCGGTTCCCTGTTCCAAACCAATCGCCAATAATAAATTCTAATCTGCTAAAAGGATTTTCCTGGCTAAAAGACATTCCTGATAACATTATCGATAAGGCTATGAAGACAATTGACTTTTTCATGGTTTTTTATTCTGGTTTTGATTTCACAAATTATTCGTTTTCGTCTTCAACAAGGACATCGTCCACCAATAATGCCTCAAAAACTTTATAACTTAATGCAAGAACCACAGCTCCAACAAAAAGTCCTATTATTCCTGAAAGCATCATTCCTCCGATGGCCCCAAGTAATATTGCCAGCATTGGAACATCTACTCTTCTTCCTAAAAGAAGCGGTTTCAAAAAGGCATCACTCATACTAACAATGATGCTCCATATCAGAAAAATTACAGCCGGAGTTGTATCAGCAATTGTGAAAACATATATTGCAAGGGGGCCAAGTATTAAAAGCGGCGGGAGTTGTAATATTGCCAACAACAGTATAATCAATGCCCACAAACCTGCAGCAGGAATCCCAATAGCCCAAATTCCGATTCCTCCCAATAACGACTGAATTACCGCCATTCCCAAAACACCTTGAACAACACTTCTGATTATTGCAACTGAAAGTTTGACAAAGTTTTCGCCTTGTTTCCCAATTAAAGTGGTGAATATTGATTTCGCGGCTTTTTCAGAGGCCTCCGACTTTGTAAGAAGGATACCTGCAATAATTATTGAAATTATCATTTGTAGAAGAGTTACACTGAAGCCGGCAGCTGCCGAGAATACTTTCGGTGCAAATTCTTTCAATTGGGGTCCGAATTTTATGATTACTTCCTTCAGATTATTAGAGGCAAGCAACCATATATCATATAGAGGTTTACCAATGAGTGGCCATTCGGCAACATCTTCTGAAGGAGGAGAAATGTGTATGGCTCCCGATTGCATCTGAGTAGAAAAGTTTTTCACACCATCAACTGCTGAATTCATAAAAATCATTGATGGTACAATAATTAGAACCAGAGCAGTCAGGGTGATAAGTGTTGCAGCTGCTTTTTAACGGTTTCCTATTAAAGACGCCAACTTCTCAAAAATCGGAAATATTACAACCGCGATTATTATCCCCCATAGAACGATTATAATAAATGGTTCGATTATCTTGAATGACCAAACAACAAGTAAAGCGAAAAAAGCAATTCTTAAGGCTGTATTAATTGCACGATTATAAAATGCTTCGTTGTTTAACATGTCGTTTCCTTTCTTTTATCTTTTTTTAATTTTTTGAATTAATTATACGATTATTTATTTTTTAGTCCATGTATTTTAATCGGGCTAAAAAGCTTCATTAAAACTGAAATAAAAGGCACTTGACTCTTTCCCAACTCCATAATCTATTCGGATATTCATTCTTTCCTGTAATTCAAAGCGAAGCCCTACCCCTGCGTTGGGCAGCCAGTTTTTCATTTGATTTAGTTTTGGTGCGACTGATCCTGTGCCTGCCCAGACAACAAAACCAAAAGGCCCGTACATCTCTCCGTTCGATCTAGGGGTTTTTCTTCCAAACATATAGCGATACTCAGATAAGAAAAATAACATATTATAATCGCGAAAATGCCCCCAGGTATAACCTCGCAGGTCAAAAGGTGTTCCAACCATCGACATCTCTGTCCATGGCACATCCCCTGTACTAACCCTTGTTTTAAGTTGCCAGGCAAGGGTACTGCCTTTTCTTGCAATTTGTTGGTATTGCCGGTAATCCAGCTCTGCAGCCCGGAAAACATTATTCGATGATGAATGTTTTCCATAGGCGGTTCCGCTCAATTCAACAAGTATCCCTTTATAAGCGTTTTCAGGAAAATCCCTGCTATCGTACCTGTAGACCATTCCAAACCCTGAATTCTTAATTTCCGGGCCAAATTCCACGTAGTATTCATCAACAGCCATAACTTCATTTACTTCAGAGGCTGTAGTTTGATTTCTGTCGTAATTCACTCCGAGGTAAAAATTAGGAAAAACCCGGTAAGAGACTTTAAATTTAAATTGCCGCCAATACCGGTGATAACCAGTTGTATAGGGTGATTCCGGACGCTCAATTGCATTGATATAACCTACACCCCAGTAATTATCGGGCATATCTTTTATCCAGTATTCACCTGAAATTCTCAGTTTATCGTCTTTACCATAAATATTTGCTTTTACGCTTACCAGTAAAGAACCATTTGTACTGTATCCAATAGAAAATGGCATTGATGAACGAGATAAAATTTCACTTTCCTTGTTTAGCTTAAAGGTAAATAATCCGCCGGCAGTAAGCGTAAGTTGCATTTCAGGAGTATAAGAGGGAGAAAGAAAAGGCATAAAAGTCGACCTTCCACGTTCAAGTTTCCAGGTTCTAATCGAATCCAGACGCTGAAGGAAGGTTTTTTTCTGATAAACGGTATCCCCCTGCGCAAAGATACTCAAGGGGAAAATGATTACTAAAAAAATTAATAATATTATTTTCCCCCTGATCAAATGAGATATCTTATGTTTCACAAGGATTAATTTAGCTATTTTAAAAAGGATAATCAAAATAACTTTTATTTAAAATAAGTGTAAAATTAATTATTTTAATTATTATATCTTTGCATGCAATTCTTTTTCGAAGATATTAGGAATACTTCCGGATATTTTCCTTAACCTTTTAAAACATTTAATCATGAAAAAACTATTCTTTGCAATCACTCTTATCTTCATGGGAACTCAATTAATAGCACAATCTGATAATGACTATCTGGAGCTTGCCCGGGGAGTACTAAATGTAGAGAAAAAAGCAGCCATCACAGAAGTAATGCAACTCACGGATGTGGAAAGCCAGCCTTTCTGGAATTTATACAATGAATACCAGGGTAAACTTTATTTAATCCAAAATAAACGGATTGATATCATTAGCGATTTTATAGAAAACTTCGAAACGCTCAATAATGAAAAAGCTGATGAGCTTTGGAGTAATTCCATGGCCTATTCACAGGAAATATTAAAGCTTAAAAAGAGCTATTACAAAAAATTTAAAAAAATACTCCCTGCAGGTAAAGCTGCCCGTTTCTTTCAGGCAGAAAATAAAATTGAAGCATTGATAAATGCTCAGATAGCTATTGAGATTCCATTGATTGAAACAAAATAGTTAAACCTATATGTTTTGTGACTAATCAGAATGCCTTGAGCTGGGAAGAGCTGGTCTGTATTAACTAAAGCTCCTGTTTTATGCAATGGGACATCCAAAATATAAGCAAGACTTCCTGATTTTGTAACCGGAAAATAACAATGTCG
>JAGLWB010000140.1 GCA_023133655.1 Bacteroidales bacterium | reverse complement strand
CTGAATATCAGGGAGTATATGTATTAATAAAGATATTGTTGATGAAATTTATGCTTGTTGATATACTGACGCTAAAGTATCTATTTGTTTTTATTTTATATTGTGTATTTGTTTTAAATGGCACTCCGCAATCAAGTGATAGAACTTCTTATTTTCCAGAAATCGATATAATTGATTCTAACAATCCAGCTCCTGGATATTTATTTATATCTGCACCACTAATTAACGAAATTCCAGGTGTTTCGTATATTGCTATTATTGACAACTTTGGCACACCTGTCTTTTTTCGTTTAATGAATTCCTCCTCTTGGGAAATGTCTTTGCAACCAGATGATAGGATTGCATATTTTTCTGGCAATCCTACAAAGTTTTTTTTATGAATAATAAATTGGAAATTGTTGATAGTATAACAACTCAAAATTACGTACTGGATAAACATGATTTTGAAATTTCTGATTCTGGGAATATAATCTTATTGGGAAGGTCTTTCAGAACTGTAGATATGAGTACAATTGTTGATGGTGAAAATTCAGCAGCGACAGTATATGATGTAGTTATTCAAGAATTTGATAAAAACAAGAATTTGCTTTATATATGGAATAGTGCAGATTACTTCAAAATTACAGATGCAAATGAAGAGTCACCTTTCATTGATTTTACTGCTTCGGTAATAGATTATGTGCATGCCAATAGTATAACAATAGATTCTGATACAAGTTTGCTTCTTTCGTGTCGCCACACGGATAAGATAACAAAAATTAATAGACGGACAGGCAATGTTATTTGGAGGCTGGGAGGTAGAAATAACGATTTTTCTTATAATCATAACTGGTATAATTATAGTGTAATCGACACAAGGTTAATACTAAGAATCTTCTTTGGGGTTACTTCAAAATTATTTCAAAATTTAGCAAATTCAGAATATTAAGAAAATTATTTTGCCATAAAATTAAATAAATTTAATCATTCCCGACGTAGTGAAACGGAGATCGGGAACCGATGACCAAATGGATGAGCTCAATCCAAAGTTAATTCATAGTTGCCTGATTGTTAGATGCATGATTTCCGGGTCTTCACTTCATTTCGCCCGGAATAATGTAAATATATGCACATAACAGCACAACACGTTCCTTAATGAACCTGAATTATGAGGACAGCATATTCCGGCAACGTTTTGATTTAGCCATGCATTTTCATGTTTTACATGATGTTTACAGGTATAATATGTAGTTAATGTTCACTATATTTGTGTTATTGGATTCACGAAATTGTTTACTAAAAGTTTACATATGAAAAAGAAATCTCCAGTCTTTATTTTCATATTCATAATCATGTTATTTGATGAACCGGAAATGAATGCACAAACTACCGGTTTAATGGATTTTTTCCCCGGAATTATAATCACTGAGTCGAATAACCCATCACCGGGATATTTTCTGATTGCTACCAAAAAATACAGTAATGATAATGGTTCCAACTATATAGCTATTATTGATAATTATGGAACACCAGTATATTTCAGGCTGCAGGATGGAAAAGCTGCATGTATAAGCACAAAATTGAAGGATCATTTTATATATAATGAGGGAGTTCCGAAACAATTTCATGTTTTTGACACTATGTTCCATATTGTTGACACTCTGATTACTGAGGGGTACAAACTTGATGGACATGATTTTGATATGGATGCAAATGGACATATGCTGCTTTTGGGTAATGAAAATGTAACTATGGATATGACACAATATGGTGGCCCTGATGATGCAACAATAAGGGACAAGGTGATTCAGGAATTTGATGCAAATAAAAACCTGCTATACACCTGGAAAGCATTGGAGCATTTTGAAATTACCGATGCAAACGAAGAATCACCATATGTTGATCTTACTGCAAACACAATAGATTATCTCCATGCAAACTCGCTTGCTTTTGATTCTGATACAAGCTTTTTGCTTTCATGCAGGCATTTTGATGAGATAACCAAGATTGACAGACGAACAGGGGATATTATATGGAGACTGGGTGGGAAAAACAATCAGTTTAATTTTGTTAATGATACATTGAAATTTTCCCATCCACATACCATAAGGAAACTGTCAGATGGAAGTATTATGTTGTTTGATAATGGTAATCTGCATGCGCCACAGTTTTCAAGTGTGGTTATTTATGAACTTGATGAAATAAACAAAACAGCAACCTTAATTAGAAGGCAAAGGCATGATCCTGAAGTTTACGCTGACCATGGCGGAGGTGAACAAATGCTTGAAAACGGGAATCTGTTGGTGTATTGGGGAGAGGAGTTACCCTCTTTTACAGAATATCATCCGGATGGCTCTGTCGCCCTGGAAATGGATTTTTCACAACATAGCTTCAGTAACCGTATAGCAAAATCAGATTGGAACCATAAAGTGTTTGTTACAGGAACAGACAGTGTTTATTATGGTATGTGGGATGGTTATACTGAAAATCCTTACCTGCTTACATTACATAATAATACAGATTCAATACTTAAAATTACAAGCTATTCAACCCATACTGACCATTTTACAGTTGAGGAGACCCTGCCAGTTGATATTCCGGCCAGGGGAGAAACTGTTCTCACACTAATATATTTTCCGCAAACTGCGCAAACAGGCTTCATTCAGGATATTTTAACTCTGAATTCAGAATACCCTGATGTGTTGATTGCCCAGCAGGTGGTCCTTCAGGGATCAAAAGAGGACAATCAAAGCCCAACAGCAATTATAATGCCCGATTCCTCAAATGTTCCGGTTAACGCAATTATTAGTGTCAACTTCAGTGAACCGGTTAGAAACCTGGACAATACTGAGCTTGACTATAAAAATGTTGATGACCTTTTTATTTTTAAAAAGAATGACATAAATGGTGCTGATATCCCATACGATGCTATTGTTAATACTGAAAAGACCCAAATTGAAATTGTACCGCTCAATTCACTTGATGATGATCAGGTGTATTACATACTTGTTGACGCTGTTTTTGAGGACTATTCAGACAATGTAATTACACCTTCTGAAGTAACTTTTTCAACCGAATCACTTGTGGATGTTTCAAGCCTTCCGGCTGACAATAATTTTAGAGTATACCCAAATCCTGGCCGCGGAGGTTTTTTAATCGATTTTCCAGACCAGTCACCTAAAATTATTGAGGCATATTCATTGACCGGTATCCTTATTTATCAGAGTGATTTAATCAGACAAAGACAGTATACCATTGATCTGTCAGATCAATCACCCGGCTTATATCTGCTTATTATCAAATCACAAGACAAGCAATTACTTGGCTCAGAAAAAATCGTTATTCAAAAATAACAGAAATAGCTTAATTGGTTTTAAGATTTGGGGAGAAGTACCAGAATTACCTTTATAGAAGACAGACTGGCCAATGGAAAAACGTTTTAATGGTATGATCTCACAATTTCCAGGAAAAGGTGGCCATAAAAGGATCTTTTTATTGTTCTTTCTGTTTATTATTCTTACCATAAAAGCATTTTCTCAGCCGGCTGATATAACAAATTATTTCCCTGACTTTAAGATTACCGGCTCATATAATCCTTCGCCCGGATATTTCTTTCTGGCTGCGCCACTTGCTAAAGATACTGCGGATTCACCCTATCTGGCTATTGTTGATAATGAGGGTACACCGGTATTTTTCAGGAAGATGGATTTTCCGGCTTTGATAATGACACTTCAATCTGATGGGAGGATAACTTATATATCAGGGAAGCCGGAAACTCTCTATTTTATGGATGAAATGCTTCATGTAGTTGACAGCATATCTCCGCAAGGTTATAAGTTGGATCCTCACAATTATGCAATCACTGAACAGGGAAACATTATTTTGCTGGGGCAGGCTCCAAGGATTGTTGATATGAGTGAACATATTGTAGGTGGTAGAGTGGACGCAACAGTAAAAGATTTTGTCATTCAGGAATTTGATAAGAATAAAAACCTGTTATATACGTGGAAAAGTGAGGACCATTTTAACATATTGGATGGGAATGAAGAGTCGATTGTTGTCGATTTCCAGGCATCTGTCATTGATTATGCTCATGTGAATAGTGTAACTGTGGATTCCGATACAAGTTTATTAATATCATGCAGGCATATGGATGAGATAACTAAGATTGACCGGCGTTCTGGTGATATCATCTGGCGATTAGGCGGGAAAAATAATGATTTTGTTTTTATTGGCGACACAATAGGGTTTTCACACCAACATAGTATAAATAAACTTACTAATGGAAATATCCTCTTTTTTGATAATGGAAATCTACATCAACCCCCTTTTTCAAGCTCTGTTGAATATGAACTTGATGAGGATGCAAAAACTGCCATCCTGGTAAAAAGGATCAGACGGGAACCCGATCTGTTTTCAGCGTATATCGGATCAACGCAAAGGCTGCAAAATAATAATACAATAATAGACTGGGGAAATATATCCCCATCCATTACTGAGTTTCATCCCGATGGGTCACTGGCGTTAGAACTGGATTTCAATGATCACAGCTTTAGCAGAACAGTATTCAAATTTCCATGGCAAACCAATGTTATTGCTACTTCTGCAGATACAATAAATTTTGGTTTGTGGGATGGATTCACTGCGGAACAATATTTATTGTCCTTGCACAATAACTCTGATTCATTAATACATATTTCAAGCTATTCTACTCACTCTAATAGTTTTTATATTGAAGATTCCCTGCCAAAAGAGATAACAGCTCATAGTGACACATATCTTACCGTGAGCTTTTTCCCCCAGAATGATTCTACAGGCTATTTAAGTGATATTTTAACAATTAATTCAGATACAGAAACACAAAGAATAGCTCGGCAAGTCTACCTGTACGGCAGGAAAGAAGATAATCACCCTCCTGATGTGAGTATAACACCTGACTATTCAAATGTTTATGAAGATGCAGTAATAAATATCGATTTTAGTGAACCTGTAAGAAAGCTTGATAATACAGAATTAGATTATTTAAATGTGGATAGCCTGTTTGTTTTTAAAAAAGATAATATAAATGGAGAAGATGTTTCGTATAATGCAAATGTGAATACAGAGAAAACCCATGTAGAAATTACACCGATTGAGTCTTTAGAAAAAGGACAAATCTATTACATTTCTGTTAAAATGGTTCTGGAAGATTATTCGGATAATGCTTTAATTCCAACTTCAATATTCTTTACAACTGAAGCTGATTTAAATATTGTAAATTTTGAAGGAGATAGTCAACAGAAAGTTTTTCCAAACCCAAGTAGCGGAGTTTTCCTGATTAATTTTAAGGATCAAACGCGTAAATCAGTTCAAGTGTTTGCCATTTCCGGCACCTTGGTTTATAAGAAAGAAATAGTGGATAATCTTTATTTAAAACTAAATTTGTCTGATCAAAAACCTGGGGTATATTTGTTGATAGTAATAAATAAGGATCAAAATGTAAATACTGCTCAAAAAATTATAATTCAATAAACAGTTCTCTTTTGAATTTATATATCCAGGTATGTAAAATTAGGGATTTGGAGTCAGAATTTCTCTATTTTTGATTTTCCCCGGACAACAATGAATAA
>JAGLWB010000014.1 GCA_023133655.1 Bacteroidales bacterium | reverse complement strand
AGCTACAGGTGTCGGCCCGGGAACTATCAAGTTTGCCAATATAACATTGCAAGCCATGGGTAATAGGACTGAAATCAGTCCTCTGAACCTGGAAGTTGTCACTCTGAAGAACAATACCGGTATAAGTGTACCCTATCAGGTATTAAACGGAACATTTGAGATCGGATTAAGTGGTGATTTCAGCGGCGACGATGTGGTGGATTCCTGGGACTGTACATATCTGGTCAGGCATCTGGTTGGCCTTTTGGGGTACGAAACCATTATAGATAAAGATATCAGCGGCGACGGTGTGGTGGACGCCTGGGACTGTACGTATCTGGCACGTGCCATTGCTGGGATACCGGGATATAGTGTGTAAGAACAGGGAGGAGGATGGATATGGAGGGTAAAGTAAAAGCAGGTGCGGCAACATCTCGCACAGCCGCCCTTGCTACCGCCATCCTCCTGCTGCTCCTAAGCGCATCCGCCGCCAGTGCCGCCACCATCACAGTAGACGACAGCGGTGGGGCTGATTATATGAGCATACAGTTCGCGGTGGATAATGTCAGCGGAGGGGATATCAGCAAAGAAGGGTGGATGTTTGGGATTGCTCGTTCGGGGCAGGAGCGATAGTATGATGTATAGTAAACAGGGCACTAAATGGAGTAACCGAGAGGAAAGAGCAGCGGTAGGGTAATGGAAGCGCGGATATACATGTTGATTGCTCTAAGTTTTATTTATTAATATTTATGGGTGAAAATATGCACGATAAATTAAAGAAGTTGAGGATTATAGCAGTTTTATTTTTAATGTGGTTGACAGTTGGGGTTGGGGCCGTAAGCGCAGAAACGTGTGATAGTTGGTTAGGGAGTGCTTATTGTGACTCTTTAACCGATACATGGGGAGACATGTGGAATATAGGAATTAAACCTTATGATACCACCATTGGAGAGACAGTATATGTAGATTATTTTATCTCTAATAGTGGAGGTCATATGGACGAAATCGCAATTGATTTTAATCAAGATTGCACATTTAGTAGTTTGGCTACAGATCCATGCTTTGAATGGAGTCGTACATCTCCTCCGTTATATACTGCTTATTCGTTGAGTGGGAAGGTTCCTTTAGGAACCTTCAATTATGCAGGAACATATCCAATTTATATTTATGGTTTTTCAACAAAAAGAAGTGATAATACAGGGGAAATCCTCTTTTACAAATATGTAACCATAGCCAATCCCACAATAGCGGACTGGTACATCAGTCCCAGTTCAGTGTATTCCGGGAATAGTTTCACAATTAATTATTATATTAACAATCCCTTATCAATTAACAAAGCTGCTTGGCTTGGGGCATCCATCCGTGAAACAGGTACCACAACTGGAATCAGTGACGATGCACATGATACAGTTGTTACATTAGCACCCGGTTCTCACTGGTATACTAGAACTTTTACAGTGCCAGCTGATGCTGTTGCTGGTTCGTATGACGTAATGCTTGGTTTGCACGGGGGGAATGTCGTGGGTTCAGGACCTGAATGGGGGTATACTGACTGGAGCAATAAGCTGACAGTAACCTCGCCTCCAGACCCTTTTATAGAAAGCAATTGGTATATCGATCCAGCCTCAGTTGAATCAGGAAACAGTTTCACAGCTTATTACTATATCACGAATCCATCATCAATTAACAAAGCTGCTTGGCTTGGGGCATCCATCCGTGAAACAGGTACCACAACTGGAATCAGTGACGATGCACATGATACAGTTGTTACATTAGCACCCGGTTCTCACTGGTATACTAGAACTTTTACAGTGCCAGCTGATGCTGTTGCTGGTTCGTATGACGTAATGCTTGGTTTGCACGGGGGGAATGTCGTGGGTTCAGGACCTGAATGGGGGTATACTGACTGGAGCAATAAGCTGACAGTAAGCTCGACCATGGACACAACTGCACCATCTATTTCCATAACTTCTCCCACTTCTGGTACAACCGTCAGCATCTCCACCATTACAGTATCAGGTACAGCATCAGATGACACTGCTGTCGCATCTGTCACCGTAAACGGCATCCCTGCCACTGGCACTGCAAATTGGAATGCTGAAGTAAATCTCATTGAAGGAGAAAATGTCATAACAATCATAGCCACAGATCTGGCAAATAATAAAAAAATATCAAAACTTCAGGTATTCTATTATGAACAGAGTGACATTCATCCTCTCTTTTCAACTCCTCTACAAATAGAAGTTGGCGGGACATTTTATCGATGGTATAAAACCATACCCAGCTCAAGTATTTCAATAGATTCAAATCATCTTGAATATTCCCAACCTGACGAGACTGGTATATTTTCTGTTCTGATAAATACATCAAAACTCGGGATAACCGCACCTAGAACCTTAGATATTGTAACAAACAGCGTATCCATCACCAAGAATGGTCAGACCATACAAGCTGATACTTCAACCTTAAATTTCGCACTCAATATTCTCCCGAGGAACTATTCTACTTCATGGTATTTGGGCAGTACTATTGGTGGTGGTGGAGGCATTGTGAAGTATGCAGAAGGTGAAAGAAATGTCGATTTTACAATGACAACTGGCAATAGAGATTCGATATTACTGATGAATAGGGATAAAAATGATAAAGCAACTCTTGGTGCAACTCTTTCGCTTTTTGAATTAGATGCTCCTTTGATGAGCGAAGTTGAAGTGGCCAAAAGAGATATGCATGTTGGTATACAAAAAATATCTGGTTCACAGGTAAATATTGATTATGAAAATGCAAACGATACTAAGAAGCTTGAAGGTAGTTTGTATATTCTCACTAGTACGATTTCCGCCGCAGATCCACTAATGTATAAGACGATCAATACGATTTCGAATGAATTAACTGATCTGCCAACTGATTACACCGAATCAGGTGTTGCCATTTCAGGTGGTATTGTGGGCAATTTATTTAAGGTTGGATTTGGACCGGAAACAGAAGGAGTAAAAGCAACGATAGGTAGTTCTGACATTGGATTGGGTGGTGAGGCAGCAATATCTTTGAGAAACCGTGCTTACCCTGTCAATAATTTCCAAGAATATCTGATTCAATATGTATATAACGCAGATTTAGGATTATCTGGTTCAATTTTAGGTAACGATCTTATAGAGTGGGGCCCGAGTCAATATATAGATAATACACTTATTATTGGAAAAGATGCAGATGATAAAATATTTGGAAAAAATAAAATCAAAGAAAGCGAAAAGCTGGTAATGTCAAAGTATGTATCAAGAGAAATAACTTATGATTATGGACAAATTGACGTAGAAAACATCGTAAATCCAATTTTAAGTGGTGACTTTTCGACATCCTCCACCCTTGATGAAATTCGAAAAATTTCCGATAACGGTAATATAACTGTTTACGAAACCCGAGGGAATAAGTCCTTCTTAGAACTTCCCCTGGATTTAACTGTTCTTGGAACAAAGTTTTCATTAATTCGCGCAATCAATATGGGCGATGCAAATAACTATCTTACAGATAAATATATTCTTTATAATCAAGAAAAATATATAATTGAAAAATATGATTACGATGGCCATGTACAAGAGTCTGCCGAAGAACTAAATTATATTGTAGAATCATTGCTTGCTCCTGTAAACAAAATGATGAAAGATGTAATAATAATTATTAGTGATGTGGCAGAAAAAGGCAAAGAGATCATTTTCACAACTGGCTCAATCGTTTTTGACCCTGATACATATTTCACATCCAATGATGAATCTGCAGCTACTTCTGCATATGTTACAACCCTTCAATCCCCCCTGAGCGACCAGTCACCGGAAATAAATATTAGTACATATATTCCAAACAACCCCTCCTCTCAAGCAGCGGCTACTTTTAGTTCAATGGGGATTTCTGCGAGTTATGTATCCAGTCTCAGTGGAGCAGAATTTGTCATTGGGAATATCACTGATTTACAGCCTCATAATATTTCATTCACTCCGGCAGCTCAGTTAACCCTGAATTACACGGAAGCAGACATTAATGGAATTGATGAAACAAATATCTCAATATACAAATGGGATAATCCAAATAACTCATGGATGCCACTTCCAAGTCTTGTGAACACGATAGAAAACAATGTGGTTACAAATATTACCAGTTTTGGAACATATGCAATTGGATATGATATTACAGATCCAAGTATAGAATGGAACTCATCAAATGTTTATCAGGGAAATATTACCATTGAAGCAATTATTACGGATTCTGGATCCGGTGTGAATACTTCATCAATAAGGTTATTCATGGATGGCAATGAACAGAATTTTACCTATAACATTTTCTCAGGTTTAATAAAATCAACAATTAATGCGTCCGTAAGCAATCATACAATAAGGATATTCGCTGAAGATTCCTCTGGAAATAGCAATTTTACTGAAAAAGAAGTAATAAATATTCAGCCATCACTCATTAAAAACCTTATATTCAATTACACTAGCAACGATACATTAGAACTATCTTGGGACTTTGAAAGTGGCAGTTATCTGATTGATCAATATTATATATATCGAGATACTGAACTCATTGCAAATACTACAAAAACAAATTTCACTACAAATTATACATATAGTGCAACTTATACTATTTTCCCAATTGATACAAATGGCAATACCGGGATTAGCGAAAGCATAACTTTTAGATTGGGCCAATTAATCCCACAATTCACCTACAATTGGGAAAATACGTTTTACCCTATGGTCGGAAATCTCATTACGTTCAATGCGACAAATTCACATCTCATAAATGGAACTGTAGAAACAAACATTACATCATATACCTGGATATTCGATGACGATGTTAATAATACAAGTTCTGGTAAAGTAATAGACCATACCTTCACTGATTCAGGGTTGCATAAAGTTAAACTACAAATAGATGATAATTTTCTGCACAATGAGACTTTAATAAAAATTATTAATATCAAAAATGCAATGGGTTCAGGCGACTTCAGCGGTGACGGCACCACTGATTCCTGGGACATTACCTACCTAGCCCGCTCCATCACCGGCATTCCCGGCTATGATACTCTCTCCAGCGGCGATGTCAGTGGCGATGGTGTGGTGGATGCATGGGACTGCACGTATCTGGCACGGGCCATTGCGGGGGTGCCGGAGTATAGTGTTTGAGGATAGGGAGGAGGATGGACATGCAGAGTAAAGTAAAAGCAGATGCAGCAACTTTCCACACAGACACCCTTGCCACCGCCGCCCTCCTGCTGCTCCTGAGCGCATCCGCAGCCAGTGCCGCCACCATCACAGTGGATGACAGCGGCGGGGATGTCAGCGGCGACGGTTTGGTGGATTCATTGGACTGTACGTACTGCGCAGGCGATTGATGGGATACCGGGGTATGGGGTATGAGTGTGGAAGGTGATGGATATGAATGGTAAAAATAAAGCAACTGCAACCAAGACCCGTACAGTGGCTCGTATCCTGTGTGCAGCATTCGTGTTACTGCTACTGGCTGGCGTGGGAAGTGCAGATGGGGTTTATCTCACTCAGGTAGGAAGCTACAACACTGCAGGACATGCATTGGGTGTGGCGATTTCTGGTAGTTATGCCTATGTAGCCGATGGTCTTAGCGATCTTGTGGTGGTCAATATCAGTGACCCGACAAACCCCACACTGGCGGGCAGCTACAACACCGCTGGTTTGGCATTGGATGTGGCGGTTTCTGGCAGTTATGCCTACGTAGTCGATTTGAGTAACTGTCGTCTTGTGGCGGTCAACATAAGTGACCCGATAAACCCGACACTGGCGGGCAGCTACAACACCCTATTTTCTCCACGGGGTGTGGCGGTCTCTGGCAGTTATGCCTACGTGGCCGATGGTGCTAACGGTCTTGTTGTGGTCAATATCAGTGACCCGACAAACCCCACACTGGCGGGCAGCTACAACACTGCAGGAAATGCATATGGTGTGGCGGTCTCTGGCAGTTATGCCTATGTAGCCGATGGTCTTAGCGGTCTTGTTGTGGTCAATATCAGTGACCCGACAAACCCCACACTGGCGGGCAGCTACAACACCGTATGGTTTGCATATGGTGTGGCGGTTTCTGGCAATTATGCCTATGTAGCCGATGATGCTAACGGTCTTGTTGTGGTCAATATCAGTGACCCGACAAACCCCACACTGGCAGGCAGCTATAACACTGCAGGAGATGCATGGAACGTGGAGGTGGCAGGCATTTATGCCTACGTGGCCGATGGTGCTAACGGTCTTGTTGTGGTCAATATCAGTAATCCAACAAACCCGACACTGGCGGGCAGCTACAACACCGCTGGTTTGGCAAGGGAAGTGGCGGTTTCTGGCAGTTATGCCTACATAGCCTATGATTTTAACGGTCTTGTTATACTCGACCAACCTTTGAAATTAATACTATGTACTGATAAATATTCTACTTACGAAGATGATTACATAAATTTTACAGTTGAAACATTCTCACCTTTCCAAGTATCTTATGAATGGGATTGGAATTATAATGGTTCAGTATTTAACAGTTCTGGAGATACTGGACGAAACCAAAACCATTCATGGTCCACATACGGATATTATACAGTAGCTGTTAATGGGACTGATTCATATAATGTGAATAACATTTCTACGGTAAATATAACTGTATATTCAAATAATCCAGTTCCCCCAGTGCTATCTCCTATCGGAAATAAAACCGCAGAAATTCTTGATGCCTTGACTTTCGATCTTGCGGTATTCGACTGGAACAACGACACCATTACATACAATGCCACTGGACTTCCAACCGGTGCAATTCTTAATAACAACACCGGAAATTTTTCATGGACACCCGTTGCTTTTCAATCTGGAAATTACTCAGTCACATTTACAGCAACCGACCCGGGTGATCTGAACGATTCTGAAACAATAGTAATTTCAGTAAATAAGACTCCTCCGGTAATCTCAGCAATCCCTGATCAGATATTTACAAACAATTCTGCACTCACATTAAATCTAAATGATTATGTTTCCGACCTTGATACTCTGAAAACAGACCTGACCTGGACATATTCAGGGAATTCAGTAATAAATGTCTCAATCTCAGAAGATAACAATGTAACATTTACCACAGACATACCCTACTGGACCGGAGAAGAGATTATAACATTCACTGTTACCGACCCGGATGGACTTAGCGATTCAATGGATGTTAAAGTTAAAGTTATGTTTAATATCTCACTGGCGGGTAGCTATGACACAGCAGGAGGGGCACAGGGTGTAGCGATCTCTGGCAGTTATGCCTACGTAGCCGATGTGGACGGTCTTGTGGCAGTCAATATCAGTGATCCGACAAACCCGACACTGGCGGGCAGCTACAACACTACAGGAAATGCATGGGGTGTGGCGGTTTCCGGTAGTTATACCTACGTAGCCGATACTGCCGGTCTTGTGGTGGTAGATATCAGTGATCCTACAAACCCAACACTGGCGGGCAGCTATAACACCACTGGAGATGCATCGGATGTGACGGTCTCTGGCAGTTATGCCTATGTAGCAGATGGTGCTAACGGTCTTGCTGTGGTCAATATTAGTGACCCTGCAAACCCGACACTGGCGGGCAGCTACAACACCGCAGGATATGCATTGGATGTGGTGGTTTCTGGCAGTTATGCCTATGTAACCGATTGGAATAGCGGTCTTCTTGTGGTGGTAAATATCAGTGACCCGACAAACCCAACACTGACAGGCAGCTATAACACCGCAGGAGTTGCATGGGGTGTGGCGGTTTCTGGCAGTTATGCTTATGTAACCATTGGGGATAACGGTCTTGTGGTGGTCGATATCAGTGACCCGACAAACCCCACACTGACGGGCAGCTATAACACAGCAGAATTGGCAACGGGTGTTGTGGTCTCTGGTAATTATGCTTATGTAGCTGATTCTATTAACGGTCTTGTGGTGGTCAATATCAGTGACCCGACTAACCCGACACTGGCGGGCAGCTACAACACCGCAGGACATTCATCGGATGTTGCGGTCTCTGGCAGTTATGCCTATGTAGCAGATGATGCTAACGGTCTTGTTATATTGAGTAATATCCCATCAATCCAATTAAATATTGAATCATTACCTGAATATTCAATCAACAATACCATCCCTGTGAACTATACAATAATCAATCCTTATCACCTTGGAGTTGAGAATGTATCTCTGTATTACAATCATGGTTCTGGTTGGATTCTTTATGGAAATAACAGCTCCAGCACTACAGGGTCATTCATATTTGTACCACCAGAGGATGGTTATTATGAATTTTATTGTGCCACTCCCGGATGGATTGAAGAATCACCTTCAATTGCTGACACCCATACAACTGTTGACCTTAATCCACCTGATACAACCCTTTACTCATATGCACCAGACCCCACCAGCAATACAATCTTGCACTATACAGGTACTTCAGTGGATACTGCAGCCAATATCCAAAGCGTTGAATATCGTATCCAACGGGGTGCATGGATACCTGCATCACCAGTGGACAGTACATTCAATTCATTGACAGAGGACTTTGAGTTCACTACACCCACACTGGCAGACGGTACATACTTCATTGAGGTCAGGTCATCCGATATATTAGACCATGTGGAACTAACCTACGCATCCGATACTATCACCATCGACACTAACACCCCCCCAACCCTCGCCATATCCTACCCCACCCCAACCTCAACCACAGGTACCAACACCACCCTCATCGCATCCACTAACGAGCCCGCCACAGTCAAATACGACTTCGTTGATGTCAACTACACCCAGATGAACTACACCTTCTCAAGCACGGGAATTACCACCCACACCACCCCCCTCACCAATCTTCCCGCAGGCAGCAACACCATCTATGTCGCAGCCTCGGACCTCAGCGGCAACATCAATACCACCATAGTCAACGTCACCTGGAATGTGGACTCCTCAGGACCACAGCTCTCCCAGATACTCATAAACAACAAGACCACAGACAGCATCAACACAAATCCCAACATTACTACTGTCATAACCAGCACCTTCTATCCCATAATCGCAGTGGAATACTTCATCGATACTATAGGCCCCCACGGCACAGGTACAGCCCTCACACCCAGCGGCACCTATACCCAGGACGTGGACTTCAACCTGGACATCTCGCCCCTCTCAGATGGCGAACACACTATCTACCTCCATGCTGCCAACCAGATCAGATGGGGCGGCTACCAGGCTGCCGTGTTCACCATAGACTCCACACCGCCCCCAATCACCTTCACATCCCCTGCCAACGGCAGCACCATCATTGATACAACACCCCAGGTCAGCTTCACCATCACCGATCCCGGCGGTGTCAACCTCTCTACACTTCTCGTCAACGGTTCACCCGCAGGACTGGGATTCAATGCGACCACAGACTGTCTGGTCTCGGGCACAGAGGTAATCTGTACCTTCACTGTAGATACCCCTTACCCAGACCCCTCAACCAATAATATAACCGTAGATGCAGCAGATAACTTAGGCAATCCCGCACAGACCAGAACAGAATTTTATGTCGATTCCCAATCATCAGCAATTTATATCAACAGCGGTCATGCTCCAGCCAGCAGGAATATCACCATCTCAATCTGGATAAATGTCACAGAACCATCCGGGCTGGGAGCTGCCACTGTAAATCTGACGGTCGATCCCCAGGTATTGAGCCTGATATCTGTGAACGGCAGCGATTTTGATTCCAACACATCGTATATTGACAATGACAACGGCACCGTGCGCATAGTGGCATACCAGACTGGCGGAACCGGTGTGGGTCCTGGTATTATACGATTAGCTAATGTAACTGTTCAGACCATCGGCAATTATAGCGACACCAGTCCGATGGATCTTGAAGTTGAGACGTTCAAGAACAATACAGGAGTTGGCATCCCTTATTATGTTACAGATGGGACCTTCCTGATTGTTTCAGATGGCGACTTCAGCGGCGACGGCACCACCGACTCCTGGGACATCACCTATCTAGCCCGCTCCATCACCGGCATTCCCGGCTATGAACCCCTGTCCAGCGGCGATGTCAGTGGCGATGGGGTGGTGGACGCGTGGGATTGCACTTATCTGGCGAGGGCGATCGCGGGGGTGCCGGGGTATGATGTGTGAGGATAGGGAGTATAATGGATATGTATGGTAAAGGAAAAGCACAGGTAACCACGACACGCATGGCAGCCCACACCCTGTGCGCCGCATTCGTGCTGGTGCTGCTGGCAGGGGGAGCGAATGCAGAAACGTTGATCAGCTCATGTACCACGATTAGCGAGCCGGGTGAATACAGGCTTACCGCAGATATAATAAATAACACATATGGAAGCTGCATCAATATTACTACAAGTGATGTAATTTTTGATGGTGCAGGCCATATGATTGATAGTGTAGTACCTTCGCATTTAATTATATTTGATGGTGAATCTGGAGGAATTCTCGTTTATAACAAAACAAATGTTCTTACTAATGTTACCATAAAAAATCTGAAAGTAACTGATTGGACTAATGGCATCAATTTCATATACTCAAATGGAAAAATCGAAAATAATACTGCAAGTTCTAACCTCATTGGGATCAACCTTAAAAATTCAACAAATAGTAACTTGGATAATAATTCATTATGCTTTAATGACTATGATGGATTATGGTTAATTGAAAGCAGCAACAATACCATTACTAACAATACAATAAGTTTTAACAACCAATGTGGACTCTTCCTCCAAGGATCCAGCAATAACATTTTAACTGACAACGTTGCTAATTCAAACCTTAACGATGGAATTCAGGTTGTTTATTCATCTAATAACAACACAATTTATAATAACCGCTTCAGCAACACCATTAACTTCGATATTTCATCTTCAAACAACACGTGGAACACAACAAAAATATTAGGTCCGAACATTATTAAAGGCCCTTATCTTGGAGGTAATTACTGGGGAGATCCAAGTGGCACGGGATTTAGCCAGACTTGTTTAGATGGTAATAGTGATGGGATATGTGATTCGCCCTATTTGCTTGATAGTAGTAATTCTGATTATCTGCCGCTTGCGAATAATACTGGGCAGAAAAATATCAGCACGTGTACTACAATAAATTATCCTGGCTATTACATACTTACATCAGATATAATAAATAGTAGTGCTAAAAGCTGTATTAACATTACCTCAAGTGATGTTGTTTTTGATGGTGTTGGACATACCATTGATGGTTTGAATTCATTGGATACTTATGGTGTAAATGTTTATAGCCCTACAACTACTTTGACAAATGTAACTATAAAAAATGTATATTTAACTGATTGGTCAAGAGGAATTTTTTATAATAACACAATAAATGGAAATATTGCCAATAACTCAGGATCTTTCTACCTTATTTATTCCAATAATAATAAACTGATTAATAATACCGGAAGAGTCTATCTTTCTCATTCAAATGATAATACTTTAGTTAATAATATTGTAAATAATGAGGGACCTGGAATAGGACTTGATAATTCAGAAAATAACACTCTTATCGGCAATACTTTATATAATAATATAGTTGCAGGGATTGCGTTAACTTCCAGCGACAATAATACTCTGGAAAATAATACTGCATACTCTAATCAGAATGGCATATATATTTCTTATTCGATTTATAATACCGTTATCAATAACACTGTCAACTCCAACACCCTTTTTGGAATCAGTCTTGAATGTTCTAATCTAACTATATTAACAAACAACACTGCTAACTTGAATTCTCGTGGCTTAGACTTAGTTTCGAGTAACGATAATACATTTATTAATAATACAGTAACCCAGAATACTGGGCCTGGAATCCAACTTGGAGGTTTAAATAATTATAATATTTTCAAAGATAATAAAGTAAATCTAAACAGTATTGGATTTTGGCTTAGAGAATTTGATAACAATAATACCCTAACTAACAACACTATCAACTCGAATAACGGGTGGGGAATCAGAATAGATTATTCCAACAATCATACCATAACTAATAATATTGTAAGTTTAAACAGCGATTTTGGAATCTTTTTTGATTCTTCTAACAATAACACAATCTTTAATAATCACTTTATCAACACCAACAACTTCTACACCACATCTTCCAACAACACCTGGAACTCCACAAAAACTCCCGGCCCCAACATCATAGGCGGCCCGTACCTTGGCGGCAACCTCTGGGTAAAACCCAACGGCACCGGATTCAGCCAGACCTGCGTAGATGAAAATGGAGACGGGATATGCGATTCAAGTTATTCTCTTGACCCCAATAACACTGATTATTTACCTCTGAAACTCAAGCTTGCCAACATAACAGGTTTCGGATTCGGCGCTGGGAACGGGGCAGGAACTCCCGGAAGCTGGATAAATGCCACAGTCAATGTAACGAATCTTGACATTGTAACTCACACCTACGTAATTGTAGTTTCAGGCGTATCCATTGATGGCTATCCCCTTGCCACCACAGCCACACTGACACTGATAGCAGACCAGTCCATGAGCAACATCCCTGTACTGGTATCGATACCTCCAACAACACCACCGGGCAGCTACAACCTGATAGCAGGTATATGGAAACTTGAAGATTTCCCCATCTCTTCCAGATTGATCACTTCAATGGGTCCAATAACAGCAACGGTAACATAATGGTGGTAAAATGAAAATAAAAATAAGATACTGGGTTTTCCTTGTAGTCATTTCAACTATTTTAACATTCAGTCCAGCTAATGCATCCTATAGTATGGATATCGTCCCTGCCGTTCCTAATAATGGAGACACCCTGAATGTTACGATATTAGACGACGGGAACCCTGAGCCCGGAATACTTGTTCAGTTTGCATTAAATGGCGGTGTGCCCGTATTCAGTATTACGGACTCTCAGGGTAAAGCTAAATTTAAACTACTAAATAAGGGCAATCTAACTATTTATGCAGCCACTCGCGAAGGGGTTCCATTGACAGATGCTACATTAAAAGTTTTTCTTAAGGGCGACTTTAGCGGCGATGATACTACCGATTCCTGGGACATCACCTACCTGGCCCGCTCCATCAGCGGCATCCCCGGTTATGATGTGCTCTCCAGCGGCGATGTCAGCGGCGACGGCATGGTGGATGCGTGGGATTGTACGTATCTGGCGAGGGCTATTGTGGGGGTGCCGGGGTATATTGTGTGAAAATAGGGAGTATGGTAGATATGTATAGTAAAAGGAAAGAATCTGTGACCACCACTCACATGGGTGCAAGTGTCCTGTACACAACAGGTATTATAATTGGGAATCGCAGCAACTGCGAAGATTTTTTAGAGGTGTTTGCATGAACCGCCACCGGATATCAATACTAATGTTTATCGTTGCCGCTGTGTATGTGATGGGTGTTGGAGTAGCGGGCGCAGTTCCCATAGAGCAATGGAACAAAACGTTCGGAGGCACAACCAGTGAGTGGGGATTTTCAGTCCAGCAGACTTCTGACGGGGGATATATAATCACAGGAGGTACGGCTTCTTACGGTGCAGGAGGGTGGGATCTCTGGCTTATAAAGACAGATAACTCAGGAATAGAAACGTGGAATAAAACATTCGGAGACATAAACAATGAGTATGGAAATTCAGTCCAGCAGACCTCT
>JAGLWB010000139.1 GCA_023133655.1 Bacteroidales bacterium | reverse complement strand
AAGGGCTCCAGTTGACAGTTGACAGTTGGCAGTCCCAGTCCCGAAAAGCCAATGAGGCACGCGTTACAAACGCGCGCCAGCTGGATTCTGAGAAGCTTGAGGAAGGAATTGCATTTTTTGCAAATTCTTATTAGATATCATGGAAAAGGTAGCAGGTTTTGCAAATTGAGGACGCATTGAAGCTAGAATTGCAAAATCTGCAAATTATTTTGCTTGTATTTGCAATAAACAATAAAGACAGTTGACGGTTGACAGTTGACAGTCCCGAAAAACAATGAGGTAAGCATTGCAAACGTGCGCCAGCTGTCATCTGAAAATAATCAATCAAAAGAAAAATATCAGGCACTCCTGTACGCATGTATCAACTATTTTCGTATCTTTCCAAGTGGTTTTGATTTATAGTAATTAATCAACAACATACTGACAATAAGAATCTTAAAGTTATATCTGTGAGATGAGAAAAAAAAATTCACTCTTTGCAATAACATTATTGATGCTGTTTTTGCAAAATATTTTCGCGCAGCAAATTTCTATCCCCCGGATAGATGAGATGCCTGACATGCCACAACCCTATGAAATGCGCGACTGGAAAACAGTAGGCCAAAAGTATGATGAACTGGCATTCAATCTGAATGCTACAGGACAATTTCTTCCATTGATTACAATTGTCGAAAACACCACTAACTACCCGGAGCATCCAACCTTCGGTATTCAGTCATATGTCGGAACAAACACTCCTCCGGGAATGGAAGCCATTAATGTAATCCCGGCAGTAATTGGCGCTACCCTCTCTGGTATTGACAAGTCCAATCAACAAGGGTATAATTGGCCGTTGTTGTGTGAGGAGTATTTTAACCGCCGTCCTTCTGAAAATGTATATCTTAACGGTCCTCATGCTACATCCGGCCATGACTGGTGGTATGAAACCATGCCCAATGTCTTTTTCTATCAACTCAATTACCTCTACCCACATACCGGCCATTTCGACGAACAGTTTATTACTGTGGCCGATCGATGGCTTGAAGCTGTCAAAGCTATGGATGGGAATGATTCCCCATGGCAGGTTCCCTACATGAACTACAGGGCATTCAGCCTGTCAACAATGACCCCACTTGAATCGGGAGTCAAGGAACCTGAGGCAGCAGGGGCTATCGGGTGGCTTCTCTATAATGCGTTTGTTGTTACCGGGGAAGAGAAATATCGTGTTGGAGCTGAATGGTGCCTCGAATTCCTTAGCAATTGGAATGAAAACCCATCTTACGAGCTTCAGCTACCGTACGGAATCTATACAGCAGCCCGGATGAATGCTGAGCTGGGAACACGATACGATATGGAAAAGATGGTCAACTGGTCGTTCGATGTTGGCCCTCTTCGGAACTGGGGTGCCATTGTCGGGACCTGGGGCGGTACCGATGTTTCAGGGCTTATTGGTGAAGCACGCGACGATTCTCCTGATTATGCATTCGTATTAAACGGTTTTGAACAGGCAGGAGCCCTGGTTCCAATGGTCAGGTACGACGATCGTTTCGCCGGCGCTATCGGGAAATGGGTACTCAATGTTGCTAATGCCTCCCGTTTATATTATTCAAACTTCCTTTCGGATGATATGGAGGACAATGAAGAGTGGATCACACAATACGATCAAGAGAATGTTATTGCTTACGAAGCTTTGCGCGAAAAAGAAGCAGGGCCGTATGGTACAGGTGATGCCATGAATGGAGGCTGGGCACAAACCAACCTGGGGTTATACGGTTCCTCACATGTTGGAATAATGGGAGCCATTATTAAACAAACCAATGTTGAGGGGATTCTTCAATTAGATATGCTCACTACCGATTATTACAGGCAGGAAGCTTATCCTACTTACCTTTTTTATAATCCATACCCCGGGAGTAAAACCGTTGTTGCTGAACTTCCTGAGGGAAACTATGATATATATGATGCGGTCTCAAATGAGGTGATCCTAACCGCAGTTACCGGCACAGCTGACCTATTAATCCCCGCGGGGTCTACAATGGTTTGTGTTTATATTCCGGCAAACGCCGAGATCGAATACCATTTAAACAAGGCAATGGTTCAGGGAATTATCATTGATTATAATACGGAGGAAAATGTCGTCAATTACCCACCCAGGATCAAATCGCTTGCAATTGATGATACTGTAGCGCTTATCAACACCATAACTCCGGTATTTTGCACTGCTGAAGATAGGGAGTCGACAGAGTTGACTTATCAATGGTTTGTTAACGGCGATACACTGGAAGGTAATGAAACTCTTAACTGGCCGGTTCCAGTCGATACGGGTTATTATGAAATCAGGTGTGTGGTTTCTGATGAAGGGAGTTTAAATGATGAAAAGACTATCACCGTTAAGGTAGTGGAAAAAATCAATTTTCCACCGGTTATCGAGGAAATCATAGCGCAGCCCAGGTCAATGTTACTTGGAGAAACTAGCCAGGTCACCTGCATTGCTTCTGATGCTAATGGTGACGAGCTTACCTACTTCTGGCATTCGGTTGGAGGTTCTTTTACCGGCTCAGGCAATACGGTCAACTGGCAGGCACCTGATGAGCAAGGGGCTTTTTATATTCATTGTATTGTTACTGATGTGGATGGGGCCTCAACTGCTGATAGTCTGGCAGTCCTGGTTAAGGATCCTGAGCAAAACCAAACGGGCGAATTGGTGGCAAAATATGAATTTAACGGAAGTGCATGGGACTACAGTTGTAATGGACACCATGGCTCTATCTCGGGATGCTTATTTGTTGAGGATCATAACCAAAACCCGGAGAGTGCCCTTTCTTTCCCTTTATCTACCAGTAAAGTTACTGTGCAAAACAGAGATGATTTGAACTTCAGAGATGGTATCACCGTAAGTTTCTGGATCAATATAGCATCATTCTTCGACCGGGAGGCATATCCGATTTCGCATGGAAACTGGCAAAATCGCTGGAAAATATCGATTGGTGACAGGCGCCTGCGATTTACCATTAATGGTGAAAGCGGCATCACTGACCTCGACACAGAATCCCAGCTCGATGAAGATGTTTGGTACCATGTGGTGGTTCTTTATAATGGCTGGGGCTGTGAGATTTATATCAACGCCGAACTGGATGCATTTTCTCCTTATGAAGGCCAGATAAATACAACAGCATATGATCTCGTTTTCGGGCAATCACTACCAGATCAATCCGGGTTTGACTTTAAGGGAATACTCAACAATGTCAGGATTTACAATTATGGTATTCCTTATGATAAAATTATCGAAATATACAACCAGGAACTCTCAGCTATTGGGGAGTCTGTTTCGGATGGAAGGTCTTTACATATTTACCCGAATCCTGCAAATAAAACCTTAACTATTGAAATGCTGGCAATTCCCGGAGAAACGATCGATATCTTTCTAAGAACGATCCATGGGAAACAGGTAAAACACTTAACTTCCGCAGTAAGTAATGACGGATATTTGCGTCAACAATTGGACATTGGCACTTTTCCACCCGGTATTTACATGATCACTCTTAGCAATAGGGGGTTTAACATCACACATAAAGTAATGATTAGTAAATAGACCTTCTCTGTTCAATAGAGTAAAAGATTAATTGCTATTTTTACAAAAAAACTATTGATAAGCTTTAAATCAGAGAAATTGATCAAGGTTAACAAAAAATATCTTCCTTACTTCATGGTGTCACCTTACCTGATACACCTGTTTGTGTTTATTGCATTTCCTGTAATTTTCTCCCTCTTACTTACATTTAATCAGTGGAATATAATTGGGCCCATGGAATGGGTTGGATTCGGGAACTGGAAACGTGTGTTCGCAGACAGGCTTTTCTGGACAGCTATTTTTAATACGCTTATATTTCTGGCTATTCATATCCCTTTACAGATAATAGTTGCGCTGGCTTTGGCAGAATTTTTAAACCAGAATATTAAGTTCAAAGGGTTTTTCCGTGCTGCCTTTTTTATGCCGGTAGTCGTTTCAGGTGTTGTGGTGACCATGTTATGGCAGCAAATGTTTAACTATGAAAATGGCGTATTGAATCGTTTATTGATATCGCTTGGCCTTGGAAAGGTTGGTTGGCTTATTGATCCTGATGTTGCCATGGCTTCTATTGCCATTATGGCAACATGGAAGAACATCGGCCTTTATGTAATTCTGTTTTTAGTTGGTTTACAAACTGTTCCGAAGCAATATTATGAAGCTGCCGACATGGAAGGGGCCAGCCACTGGCAGAAATTCATAAAAATTACTGTCCCAATGATCAACCCCACCATATTCATGGTTTTTATATTATCTACAATAGGTGGTTTTTCATTATTTATTGAACCTTATGTTTTGACCGGGGGGGGGCCATTAAACAGTACATTATCGGCCGTTTTGTATATATATAAACAGGCATTTGAATATTATCATATGGGATATTCAGCAACGTTGGGTGTGTTTTTTGCTTTTTTGATCGTGATGGTTGTTATCCTTCAGAAAAAGTTTATAGAAAGGGATGTGTCCTGATTAATATGAGCATTATAAAGAAAACAATATTATACATTCTCCTTACCGTGGCAGCATTGTCATTTATTTATCCATTTTTCTGGATGATCATGGCTTCGCTATCTCCTGAAGCAGAAATCGGCAGCCTTGTATTCTTTCCTTCAAGAATAACCTTCTCGAATTACATTAGCATGGTCAGCAAAATCCCCATTGGAAGAGCTTTATTCAACAGTCTTCTCGTTTCAGGCATCAATACAGGTGTTGCACTGGTTTTTTCTTCAATGGTAGGTTATGCACTTTCCCGTATGGAATTCAAAGGGCGTAATTTAATATTCATGATCATAATTTTTACCATGACACTCCCCTTCCAGATTACATTGATCCCCAATTATATTATCATGGTGAAATTACGCTGGGTGGATTCTTACCTGAGTTTAACGGTACCTTTTTTGATAAACACCTTTGGTATTTTGATGTTTCGGCAGGCTTTTAAAGGCCTTCCCCAGGCTCTTATCGACGCTGCACGTATTGATGGTTGTGGTGACCTGAGAATAATCTTCACCATTTTATGGCCAAACATCAAACCAACCATTGTAACTGTCGGGATTCTTGCATTTATGGGCTCATGGAATGAAGTATTATGGCCATTGATAGTGATACGTGACGAACAATTAATGACTCTACCTCAATTGGTTACCCTGTTTGCTGTAGGAGGACGAGCGGAAAGCCAGATCGGGGTCAAACTGGCATCGGCTGTATTCCTTGCCACTCCAATTATAGTTGCTTATCTGTTCTTCCAGAAACATTTTATACAGAGTATGGCATCAACAGGTTTAAAAGAGTAATGAAAAAAGATTTTTTATCTAATTAATAGTATCAACAGGCAAATGATCAATGTTAACAAAATACCTATCAGACTTTATGCAGATCCGAAAAAGATAATTACGCGGCCATCAATTTATCCCGGATTAGAAAGAATAAAAAGGGTTTATGAACGAATACAAAATTTCTCTGATGAGGAAGTAAATGAAATCCTTTCCGATGTTCGAACAGAATTCAATCATCGACACAAAAATCTTGAGAAAATTTTCCTGGACAACTACACTTTTTTTAAGAATGAGTACGCCCTTCTTCCGGAGCTTTCGCCTAATAAGAAATTATTGCTTGGAGCCACACTTACGATGGAGTATTCCATTCAATCTGCCGCCTTACTAAACCCTTCAATGGTTCCACACCCTGATCAATCGGAGCTAAAAAAAGGAGAACAGCGTTTTATTATTAGTCTCAGGTCAATAGGGGAAGGACATATTTCAAGCATTGAATTCCGGGAGGGTATTGTGGATAATTCGGGACAATTCAACCTTAAAGACCCTTCTGAGTTTTCTTTGACCGGATCAATAATCCATTCTGAAAGTCTCAATACTGAAAATGATTACAACTTAAGTTTTCCTGATGATTCTGAATTGAGCGAAAGGGTAATTTTCCCGCAGTCCCGGTCAGAGATAATGGGCATGGAAGACCTAAGGTTAGTTTCATTTACAGATGGCAATGAGATGAGGTATTTTGGAACGTATACTGCTTATGATGGCCAAACTATTACAACACAGTTATTGGAAACCAACGATTTTCAGAATTTCAGGATTAGGGCACTGAAAGGGAGAGCTGCTACAGATAAAGGAATGGCGCTGTTTCCTGAAAAAATTAATGGTAATTACGGGATGATCTCAAGGCAAGGAGGTGAATGCCTTTCGATAATGTTTTCCGACAATCTTTATGAATGGGATGAATATCATTTACTTATGAAGCCAAAGTTTCCTTACGAGTTGTCTCAGATTGGAAACTGCGGATCACCTGTTAAAACTCCGGAAGGCTGGCTTTTACTTACACATGGCGTCGGGCCTGTTCGTCAGTATAGCATAAGTGCTGTATTGCTCGATCTTGCCGATCCCCGAAAGGTCATTGCCAGGCTTAATAAACCTCTAATACAGCCTGCAGAAGATGAACGTGAGGGATATGTTCCAAATGTAGTATATACCTGTGGGGGAATGCAATATAAAGATATTTTTTATATCCCATATGCAATGTCGGACACCATGACAGGATTTGCTTATATCAATATGAGTGAATTGTTATCTGAATTACTCAAATGATGAAAAAAACTCTCTTTCATATTACAGCCGTTGGCTTGTTAATCTTATTCAGTTGTTCAACCAATGTAAGAAATCGTGACAACAATGAATCCGGACTGGTCAATTTAGATCATCTACGCCATTTGTATACAAAAGTCACCATGAAAAATGGCACCGAAGTAGGGGTACTTAATATCTATAGCGAGTATCCGGATTATCACTTTGTGATTGAGCCGAAAGAAGGATTTACTTGTGTGGATGATGTAGCCAGGGGCATTGTTTTATTATCGAACCAACATGATATAGAATCCCAGCCCGATAATCTTCGAATAATAAGGGAGATGACTGAATTTATTTTGCAAATGCAATCACCCAATGGTTATTTCTATAATTTTTTGTGGCATGACGGATCGATAAACAGGTCGTATCGAACTTCTCTGCCCAAACCTGATTGGTGGTCGTGGCGAGCCTTATGGGCGATGGAATATGCTTATGAGG
>JAGLWB010000138.1 GCA_023133655.1 Bacteroidales bacterium | reverse complement strand
ATGGTAACATTTTTCACTGCAATTACTTGTGTGTCATTGATTTCCAGAATCTTGTCAACAAGTAAGAAAGGGAAACGGTGAGGTAAAAATCTTTTAATATCGTTTATGTCATATACGGGTGGTTTATTCAGATCAATAGAGGGGGCTCTATTTGGTTGCATCTGTTTTTTGATATGACTTTTTATTAACCTGGCAAACTCAATGTTAGAATAATGGCCCGGTCGTTTTGCAATTATTTGACCCTTGATGCGTGTACCAATAAGAGATAAGTCGCCAATAACATCAAGTAATTTATGGCGCGCAGGTTCATTCGGATGGGAAAGTTCGATATTATTCAATATCCCTTCTTTCAGAACTTTCACCTTAGGTCTGTTAAAGAATTTTGCTAACCGGTCGAGTTCTTCCTGTGAAATGATCTTATCGACAAATACAATGGCATTGCTTAGATCACCACCTTTAACCAGATCATTTTGGATAAGATATTCCAATTCATGTAAGAATACAAATGTTCTGGAACAAGCAATTTCATCTTTGAAATTATTAATATTATCGAGTGATGCATGTTGGGAGATCAGAATATCAGAATCATAGTCAATCATTACTGAAAGGCGAAAATTATCGGAGGGTATGGCCAGCATTTCCACCTTGTTGTCAGGGTCGGTGTACGATAAATTTGTTTTTAATTCGAAATACTCTCTTTCTGCATTTTGTTCAATTATTCCAGCCTTCAATAATGCCTCTACATAAAATTTTGAACTACCGTCCATGATAGGGAGTTCAAGGCTGTCAATTTCAATAAGTAAATTATCAATATCAGTACCGGCAACAGCAGCCAAGGTATGCTCAATAGTCATTACCTGGGCACCATTTTTTTCTAGAGTCGTACCACGTGAAGTGTCAACCACATTATCAATGCTTGCTTCAACTTCAGGAGCATGGTGAAGATCAATTCTTTTGAATTTTATTCCGTGGTTTTCAGGAGCAGGTTTGAAGTTTATTGTTACTTTTTTTCCGGTATGAAGGCCCACTCCTTCTACAGAGATGTTTTCTTTTATGGTTTTTTGTTTTTCTGTCATGATTTGGCTGCAAACATAATGAAATATTTGATTTTATGCAAATGAAAATGGATGGTGAAATGAGACCTGGCTCTAGGGTGCCTGATTCTCAAAAATCATTTTTTTTCTTAATATAGGATACAAGATCATTTAATTTTTTAATATGTTTATCAAGATTCCTGAAATGAACGTAGGCTTTTTTATATTCTCCAATTGCAAAAGAAGGAGAGCCCATAATGATCTCGCCATCCTTTATATTTTTGCTTATACCTGATTGAGCAGCAATTTTAACATCGTTTCCAATGGTTAAATGCCCGGAGATTCCTACCTGGCCCCCAATAAGACAGTTGCTTCCTATTTTTACAGTCCCTGAAATACCCGTCTGAGCTGCAATAACAGTATTTTCTCCAATCTCAACATTATGGGCTACCTGTATCAGGTTATCAAGTTTGACCCCTTTACGAATAATAGTCGATCCCAGTGTGGCCTTGTCGATCGTCGTATTTGCCCCAATTTCAACGTCATCTTCAATAACGACATTTCCTACCTGGATAACTTTTTTATAGTGTTTGCTTTCATGAGGTGCGAAACCAAAACCATCAGCACCAATAACAACCCCGGAATGGATAATACACGAATTTCCAATCTTGCAATCGCAATAAATGTTAACCCCGGCATAAATAACAGTGTTATCCCCTACATAAACATTATCGCCAATATAAACCTGTGGATATATCTTTACATGGCTTCCAATAGTTGAATTTTCCCCAACAAAGGCAAAGGGCCCAATGTAGGTGTCCTCTCCAATGGTTGCAGAATCAGCTATTGATGCTTTTTCCGAAACTACTGGTTTGACTTGTTTAATTTCGTAATATTTCTCTAAGAGTTTGGCAAAAGCGCCATAAGCATCTTCCACCCGGATTAATGTCGTGTGAAGGACTTGTTCAGAAGTAAAATCATTGTTTACAATAACTATTGAAGCTTGTGTATTATAAATATATGAGGTGTATTTTGGATTCGCCAGAAAAGATAATGTGCCTGGCACTCCATCTTCAATTTTAGAGAGGCTATGAACACGGACATCAGGGTTTCCATCAACTTTACCACCCAATAATTCCGCAATTTGTTTAGCAGTAAATTCCATCAAAATTAAAATAAATGATGATCTCAATCATACCAGAGACTGCACAAAGATATAATTTTTTGAAACAACTGTTGATTAATAGAATTTCAATAGCCCCGTCCTTTAGGGTTGGGAAAGATTGTAGCCCATTTACGGTAGCGTTACTTGTTTTTTAGGAGGAGAGTGTTTTAGGATAACATAAATAATATTTGGACACTGTTTCAGTCAGGACCGCGACATTGAGTTGATCAGAAGCCTCGGCAATATCAAGAACTTTGTTGTTTTTATATAGAATATTGATCCGGTCGCTGTATGGGTTATATGCCTTATTGGTGATTACATCTGAGTATACAAAATAATCAGTTAAAGAAAGATCGAGGTTGTATAACCGGGCAGTTTTTTCTTTCAGCTGCTGGATGTAAGCTTCGTCATAAGGCTTGGTTTGGATTTCAATACGGGGCAGATGTCGCAGTGTCAGGTTGTTACATAATGTTGATAAAATAGTATCCTCGTCTTTGGTCCACGCTTTGATTGAAGCGAAGATATCATAGTCGTCCAGTTCGGAAAATGAATCAAGCACTGATTTATTGTAATAGAAGTCCTGCTTGTTATAGCTCATCCGAAGAAATTTCAAAAGTACAGGTGTAGCAAACAGGTTACTTCTCGTTTGAGCAAGAAACCGGGCTCTTTCAAGTATCTTATTGAGTAATTGTTCAGCTGCAATAACTGTTTTATGCAAGTAAACTTGCCAGTACATTAATCGTCGTGCAACGATAAACTTTTCAATTGAGTAGATTCCTTTTGCCTCAACTGCCAGTTCATCATTAACAACGTCAAGCATTTTAATGATTCTATCGGTACTGATAACCCCCTCTGAAACCCCTGTATAAAAGCTGTCTCTTTTCAGGAAATCAAGACGGTCCATATCAAGCTGACTGGAAACCAGTTGATGAAGAAAAGTTTTAGAATAGTCATTCTGAAATATCTTGATTGCCATTGAGAGTTTACCCTCAAATATTTCATTTAGCCGGTGCATAAAAAGCACTGACAACTCTTCGTGGCTTATTCCAAAAACAATCTTGTTTTCGAGGGTGTGTGAGTAAGGAGAATGACCCATATCGTGCAATAAAATGGCAATCAATGAAGCCTGTTTTTCTTCGTTCGTGATTTCTTCTCCTTTTTGCCTCAATGTATCAATAGCCTGAAGCATCAAATGCATTGCTCCTAACGAATGGTGAAAGCGAGTATGAAGAGCTCCCGGGTAAATAAGGTGCGACAATCCGAGTTGCTTAATCCGGCGTAATCTTTGAAAATAAGGATGTTCTATTAAGTCAAATAATAATTCATCCGGTATAGTAATAAATCCGTAGATCGGATCGTTAATTATTTTCCTTTTGTTGAATGATGAAGACCTCTTCAAAATATTGTAACTTTGTGTTAAAAAAATATAACGATACAATAAAATTCAATATTACAATATTTTAATAGAAATTAAATAATAAGTTATGGCAAAAATTCAAATTTTATGGGTTGATGACGAGATAGAATTATTGAGGTCTCATATTATCTTTCTGGAAGAGAAAGGCTATGATGTTTCCACAACAAATAATGGGGATGAGGCTCTTGAGATTATTAACTCCAAACCGTTAGATATAGTATTTCTGGATGAACAAATGCCTGGATTATCCGGCTTGGAAACCCTTACCCTGATTAAAAATCAACACCCTAACCTTCCGGTTGTTATGATCACTAAAAGCGAAGAAGAGTCGATCATGGAGGATGCGATAGGGTCTAAAATATCTGATTATCTTATTAAACCGGTTAATCCAAAACAGATTCTTCTTAGTTTGAAGAAAAACCTGGATACAAAAAAACTGGTTAGTGAAAAATCCACATTTACTTATCAGCAGGAGTTTAGGAATATTGGAATGGAGATCACAAACGATCTTAACCATGAAGAGTGGACGGAAATATATAAGAAATTGGTGTATTGGGAGTTGGAACTTGGAAGGTCACAAGATGAGGGAATTATTGAAGTTTTGCGTATGCAAAAGGAAGAGGCAAATCAGGTTTTTGCCAAATTCATTGAAGCTAATTACATTAACTGGGTAAGTGGGAGAGACAGAAATAGTCCAGTGCTTGCAACTAATCTGCTGAAGGATAAGTTGTTCCCGCTGTTAGACGGTCCCAGGCCATTATTTCTTTTATTAATAGATAATCTCCGATATGATCAATGGAAGGCTATTCAACCTATAATAGAGGAATATTATAGAGTTGAATCTGATGAGATTTTTTATACCATCCTACCTACAACTACTCAGTATGCCCGTAATGCCTTGTTCTCTGGCTTGATGCCTTCTGAAATTGAAAAAAAATATCCACAATACTGGGTCAGTGAAAATGATGAGGGAACCAAGAATAAGTATGAGAAAGAGTTGATTGGCGAGTTATTGAAACGTTATGGAAAGGATATACGGTTTTCATACAATAAGGTATTGAATCTTAATGTTGGAAGAAAACTGGTTGATAATCTTCCTAATTTATTGGGCAATAAACTTAATGTTATTGTGTATAATTTTGTTGATATGCTCTCTCATGCAAGAACTGAAATGGAAATCATTCGTGAATTAGCCGATGATGAACCTGCATACAGGTCAATCACTGTTTCCTGGTTCGAACATTCTCCCTTGTTAGAGATTATTCGCTATTTATCGGGGAAAGGGGCTGAACTCATTATTACAACTGATCACGGATCAGTTAGGGTGCAAAATCCGGTTAGAGTTGTTGGTGATAAAAATACCAACACAAACCTGCGATATAAAACAGGAAGAAGTTTGAATTATAAACACAGGGAGGTTTTTGAGGTTAGAAATCCTTCAGAGGTTTATTTGCCAAAAAATAATGTTAGCACATCATTTATTTTTTGTCGAAAGAATGATTTCTTCGTCTACCCAAATAATTATAATTATTATGCTAATTATTACCGGAACACTTTTCAACATGGTGGTGTTTCCATAGAAGAGATGATGGTCCCATTTATCCATTTAAAGCCTAAATAGCCTCTCTTATGGAAACAGTTCGATGTTCTGGCTTAAATGATCTTCAAGCAGCAGCCATTGATGTTTTGAAGAAATATTCAGAAAGCCGTGTTTTTGCCCTGTTCGGAGAGATGGGTTCCGGAAAGACCACTTTTATTAAGGCTCTTTGTGAAAAATTGGGTGTAGTAGATGTAGTTTCCAGCCCTACTTTCGCCATAATTAACGAATACCTTGATTCAGAAGGAGAATGCGTTTATCATTTTGATTTTTTTAGACTTAAAAATAAAAATGAATTAATGGATATCGGATATGAGG
Source organism: Bacteroidales bacterium (assembly GCA_023133655.1). Lineage (GTDB taxonomy): Bacteria > Bacteroidota > Bacteroidia > Bacteroidales > JAGONC01 > JAGLWB01. Next base: position 9,860 of record JAGLWB010000138.1, on the reverse strand, counting down.
ATTACTTTTATAGTGGTGACTACTGCTTTATTGAATGGCCTGAAAAGTATGAAGAACTTTTGCCTGAAAATTGCGTATACATCAAAATTAAGATTGATTATGCTGACCAAAGCAGGTTGATTAGTTTTTAATGTGCACATTATTGCGTAATTTTGGTAAATCAACGGCAAAGGTCTGATATCTTACATTCTCAAAAAATTGATCTATGTTATCCGAACAAAACAATATTCTTGATTTATCACGAAAAGGTGGATTGTTGCCGGAAGAAGAGGTAATGGAAGTGTTTCGAAAGAAAAGTAAACTAATAATTGGCATTCCTAAAGAGACTTCAAGCTTAGAACGTCGGGTGCCTCTCGTGCCACAGGCTGTTGGTTTATTGGTTGCTAACGGACATGAAGTACTTGTTCAGTCAGAGGCAGGAAACCTGGCTCGATTCCCAGACAATCGTTACAGTGAAGCAGGAGCAAAAATTATTTATAATGCTAAGGAAGTCTTTAAAGCAGATATCGTCATAAAAGTAGCTCCTCCTGCAGTGGAAGAACTTGACTATATGGATTCCAGGAAGACTTTGATCTCAGCACTTCAATTTACTTCACAAAGTGGCGATTTCTTTAAGCGGCTAATACATAAGAAGATGACAGCCATTGCTTATGAACAGATTAAGGACAAAACCGACACTTTTCCTGTTCGCCGGTCTGTAAGTGAGATTGTTGGAAATACAGTTATCCTTATTGCATCGGAATACCTTAGCAATATATCATACAGTAAGGGATGTATGCTTGGCGGCTTTGCGGGTATCACACCTACCCAAGTGCTTATCATTGGAGCAGGAACTGTTGGAGCATCAGCTGCCAGGGCAGCCATGGGCCTGGGTGCTGAAGTTAAAGTGTTTGATAATTCAATCTATAAATTGAGGAGGTTACAAAACGAAATCAACCAGAGAATTTTTTCTTCGATAATCCAGCCTCAGGTACTATTGAATGCGTTAAAGACAGCTGACGTTGTAATTGGCGCTATTCATGCTATTGAAGGACGTGCACCATGTGTGGTTACAGAAGAAATGGTGCAGCAGATGCAGGAAGGTGCTGTGATTGTGGATGTAAGTATTGACCAGGGTGGGTGTATCGAAACATCCAGGCCGACAACGCACGATCAACCTGTTTTTAAGAAGTATGATGTTACCCATTATTGTGTTCCTAATATTGCCTCTCGCGTTCCGCACACCGCCTCATATGCCCTGAGCAATATTATTGCCCCGGTTTTATTGAGAATAGGCGAAGAGGGTGGTGTTGAAAACCTGCTTAAAGCAGATAAATGGCTGAGAAACGGGGTCTACCTGTATAATGGAATTGTGACCATGAAATTTATTAGTGATAATTTCCACTTGCCTTTTCAGGATGTTGACCTGTTAATGGCCTCATGGCATTAATAATTTATGCAGATGAAAATAATTAGAGCAGATACGTATACAATATTTATTGGGGAAGATGCTTTTGAAGAACTTGCTCTTTTCTTTCGTAACCCTGATATCAGGAATGAGAAAATTATTGTCCTGGTTGATGAAAATTCAAAAAAATATTGCCTGCCTCTACTTAAAGAAAAAGTTGAACTATTTAACAAGGCAACTATTTTGGAAGTTAAGAGTGGTGAGGAAAATAAGAATATTCAAACCTGTGTTGAGCTATGGCATTATCTATTGAAAGTTAAGGCAACAAGAAAATCTATTTTAGTCAATCTGGGAGGCGGAGTCATTACTGATATGGGAGGGTTTGTTGCTTCAACATTTAAAAGAGGCATGCGGTTTATTAATATTCCAACTACACTTCTTGCACAAGTAGATTCGTCAATTGGCGGAAAAGTGGGTGTGAACCTTTTTGAGATCAAAAACCAGATTGGCGTGTTTTTAAATCCTGAGGCAGTGTTTATTGTCCCGCCATTCATTAATACACTGCCTGAATCTGAGAGACTTTCAGGGCTTGCAGAAATGTTGAAGCATGCTTTGATTATGGATAATAATTACTGGGACTCAATTAAAAGGAAACCATTTTTTGAGATTACGGAATGGGAAAGCTTAATAATAAGATCAATTGAAATAAAAAATAGTGTTGCACGTAATGATCCGTATGAGAAATCGCTACGAAAAAGGTTAAATTTTGGTCATACAATTGGGCATGCATTTGAATCGCTGGCATTAAGGAAAGCAGGAAAACCACCTCTTCCTCATGGTGTTGCTGTTGCCATGGGAATCATTTGCGAAGCCTATTTGTCAACTAAAATCAGAGGATTACCAGAAGGAGCCAGAGATAGTATTAATGATTATATTCTGGCAAATTTTCCATATTATCCGGTTGCTAAAAAAGACCATCCCAGGGTTATTGAAATTATTAAGCATGATAAGAAACATACAGGGGAGGGAATCAATTTTACACTCATTCCCTCAATCGGTAACGCTTTGATAGATCAATATTGCGACGAAAGGCTGGTGTTGGATAGTTTGGTATTTTATTCATCGCTGTCTTGATATCGTTTGCATAATAGCTTATCCCACCATATCACCCCTCATGAAGGTTGTTTGTATACAAAAAGAAAATAATGAACTGAAAGGAAGTCTCTCCCTGCCACCTTCTAAAAGTATTACAAATCGTTTGCTTATTATTAACGCGCTTACTGCTCACCCATTTGAGATATCAAACATTTCTACCGCTGATGATGCAAAAACAATGCAACATCTGTTGAGAAAAATTAACGCCAATAAGCAGATAAATGATCCGCTGGTATTAGATGCCGGAAATACCGGAACAGCCTTGAGGTTTTTAACTGCTTATCTTGCTGTTCAACAGGGAACATATATTCTTACGGGATCAGAAAGGATGAAAATGCGCCCTGTTAAGGAGTTGGTCAGCGCATTATGTGGTCTGGGAGCAGATATTCGTTATCTTGAAAATGAAGGATATCCGCCATTGAGAATAAAAGGAAAAGTATTAAAAGGTGGAAAAATCAGCATTGATGCCAGCAGGAGTAGTCAATTTGTTACCGCTTTGATGCTAATAGCCCCTGTTTTGAAAAATGGATTAGAATTGGAGCTAATTTGCCCCCCTTCTTCCTGGCCATATATTCAAATGACAGCCGGACTTATGGAATTGTGTGGGATAATATCTCATTTTTCTCCTCGAAATATTGTAATCCCACCACAACCGTATCATTCAAATGGAGTTTGTGTAGAGGCTGACTGGACTGCTGCTTCTTATTGGTATGAAGCGGCTGCATTAACTGGTAATGTTGATCTTGAAATTATGGGGCTAACGGATAGTTCAATTCAGGGTGATCGATATGTTGCTGAACTGTTTAAGGGCTTTGGAGTAATTAGTACATTTACCGAATCAGGATGCTTGTTAAGTAAAACAGATAACATAATTACGCCACAAGATCATAATTTTATTGATCACCCCGACCTTGTTCCCTCCATTGCTGTTACATGTGCTGCTCGTGGTATTCCTGCAAAGATCAGAAGGTTGGAAAATCTTAGGATCAAGGAATCTGACCGCTTAATTTCATTGAAGTATGAATTATGCCGCCTGGGCTATGAAGTGGAAGTCGTTAAAAATAATACATTGTATATTACGGGAAAATCTTCCCTTTCAACGACGGATGATCCTATCCATACATATGGAGATCATCGGATAGCAATGGCTTTTTCTCCTTTGGCTTTGATATATAATAAAATATGTATACAAGATCCGGATGTTGTAAGAAAATCGTATCCGGAGTACTGGAATGCAATACAGGAGGTTGGTTTTCGATGCAAATTCGTTGAATCGTAGATGTGATTATGGTTTTTTCCAATGCCTTATGCCTTTTCTTTGATTATTGATGAATATCTTTTAATTTTGCCATTCAGCAAATCCAATCTAATACTTATAAGTTTTTCTAATGGAAGTTGATATTTTCATCCCTTGTTTCATTGATCAGGTTTATCCTCAAACCGGAATGAATATGGTAAAGGTTCTGAGAAAGCTGGGGGTCGAAATTCATTACAACGAGAATCAAACGTGTTGCGGACAGATGGCTTTTAACAGTGGGTTTTGGGATGAAGCAAAATCAATGGGGGAGAAGTTTATAAAAGATTTTAGTAATGATAGATATGTTGTAGGGCCATCGGCTTCTTGTGTTGGTTATGTTAGAAACAATTATGACAAATTGTTTTACAATACCTCCCTGCACATTGAATATAAGAAATTGAAATCGAATATTTTTGAGCTTACCGATTTTATTGTTAATGTTCTGAAAGTGAAAGATATTGGAGCATCTTTTGAGTCTGTTGTTACCTACCATGATTCTTGTGCAGCTCTAAGGGAGTATGGCATACATGATGAACCCAGAATACTTCTCAATCATGTGAAAGGCCTTGAGCTCAGAGAGATGAAGGATACGGATGTTTGTTGTGGTTTTGGCGGCATTTTTTCTGTAAAAAATGAAGCCATTTCCACTGCAATGGCCGAACAAAAAGTGCAAAATGCCATTGAAACCGGTGCCGAATATATCATTTCTACTGATTCATCTTGCCTGATGAACCAGGAAGGATACATCAAAAAAAACAAACTACCCATTAAAGTTTTGCATATTGTTGACGTGCTGGCTTCCGGATGGTGATAAGTGAGAATTGCACGATTGAACGATGTAGCGATTGAACGATCCTTCGGCTCCACTCATGGCAATGTTGTTGAAGTATTAATTCATTATCTCATTACCTCATTACCTCATTTGGTAAGTCGATTAATTGTATTTTGCCCCAAAGTTAAAGCTAAAGTAGATACTCAGGAAATAATATTCCGGTTCGTTGTAAGCCATCAAGGGGATTGCCTTTGGAAAAATATCAACCGTGGCTCCTACTTCAAGTGCTTTTATTGAAGTACTGTAAGCACCAAACTCAAAATTAAATCCAACTTTTCCAAAAAGCCCGGGATGAACACTTATCTGGTCAAAGCCCTTGAGAAAAGCTGCCCTGCCATAAATATTATCGCGGAAGTGAGTTTCCGGGTTGTACCTTTCTGTAGCCAGTTCATATTCAAAATAATAATTTGATATGGCAACCAGATTTATAATGTGAAGATATACCGGCTTGGCTAATCCCAATGATACCCCTCCTGAATACAGGACCCTTAGTTCTACACCTCCCCAATAAGGTTTGCTTGCAATAAGGTGGTGCTGGCCGATGCCTGCTCTTACCAGATAAACATTGTTTAGCTTTCCATAAATATAACTCTTGGCATTGGAAAAATATGGATTGATCAGTCTGATTTCTTTGGGAGATTTCATCTCAACCAGGTCAAATTCAAGGATCCGCTTTTTAAAAGCATTTACATTTTTTCCCTTTCTGAATTCGATTCCCCATCCCGCAGAGTGTAGCATGAAGCCACCACTCATTTCTTTAATTAAAAGTACGCTGTCACTAAAGTCAATAAATTCTTCGTCATAAAACTGGGCATGCCCGGTAAATGAAGCATGAAGAATAAAAACTATTGATATGATACGTATAAACCACATGGTGCAGACAGACTTGTTATTTCAAATCAAGATCACCTGATGTTCCTTGGGATGTCGGCAAACCAAAGTCGTTAAGCGAAAGTATCGGCTACTTAATATTTCTGCTCAACCTGAAATTTATGCGACTCACCATAAGCCGGACATTTCTCACTTGTTTTACAAGAAGAAAAAAATAAGCCAATCAGAAGGACCGTGACTAGAATTAACACCGTTTTTTTCATAATTTTATAGGCGAATTGAAATTATATACAAAAGTAATTAATCGGCAAACAAAATTAGCTGATTTTAGTTAAATAACAAATTTTCATGGAAGATATTGTTAATGGTGAATATTAATAACCTTTTCCTGAATTGAAAATTAATTGAAATGCATAAAGTAAATCCTTTGATCGAGTCCGGTTGGAATGAAAAATTAATGAAGGAATTCAGGTCCGGTTATTTTTTTTCCTTGAAAACATTTTTGAAAGATGAAAAGAGGAAGCTTGTCATTTATCCCCCGGGAAGCAAAATATTTGAAGCATTTAACCTGGCTCCTTTCAACGAGGTTAAGGTTGTGATTCTTGGCCAGGATCCTTACCACGGTAAAGGTCAGGCTCATGGCCTTTGTTTTTCAGTTCCGCCAGAGGTTCCGGTACCGCCTTCGCTGGGCAATATTTATAAAGAAATTAACAATGATATGGATCTGCCTGTTCCGTTACATGGAAATCTTGAATCGTGGGCTAAACAAGGTGTTCTGCTGTTAAACGCAACGCTTACAGTTAGAGCCCATCAGCCGGGATCTCATCAAAATAAAGGATGGGAAACATTTACTGATGCTGCGATTGCAGCAGTTTCGGAACACCATAAAGGGTTGGTGTTTTTTCTTTGGGGTAATTATGCGAAATCAAAAGAAAGCCTGATCGACAAAAATAAACATCTGGTACTAAAAGCAGCTCACCCTTCTCCTTTTTCAGCTCATCAAGGATTCTTTGGATGTAAACACTTCTCGAAAGCAAATGAATATCTTAAATCTATGGGAAAGAATGAAATTAACTGGGGTATTGAGTAAAAAATAATTTATTATGAGAAAAGAAGCACGGTATTATGAGTCTTTGACACAAGAGAAAGTAAAATGCACGTTGTGTCCCCACAATTGTTTGCTGAAAGATGGGCAAACAGGAAGTTGTCATGTGAGAAATAATTCAGGGGGTAAACTTTATGCTGAAAATTTCGAAAAGATATCAGCGTTACATTTCGACCCGATAGAGAAAAAACCGCTGTACCATTATCATCCCGGAGAGATCATTTTTAGTGTGGGAAGTGTTGGATGCAATCTGCATTGTAAATTTTGTCAGAATGCAGAAATATCTCAAACTTCGGTCGATGATTTCCTGCATTTGCGCAATATCCCGGTAAATGACATTGTAAACACCGCATTAACCCGTATTGAAAACATAGGAATTGCATATACTTACAACGAACCAACCGTTTGGTTTGAATACATGGTTGAAATTGCAGTAAAAGCTAAGATTGAGGGCCTGAAAAATGTAGTAGTAACCAATGGGTTTATTAATAAAGACCCTCTTGTTGAACTAATGGATTATATTGACGCCTTTAGTGTTGACCTGAAAGCTTTCACGGACGATTTTTATAAAAAAAATACTTTTTCCAGACTTGGCCCTGTTAAAAACACGTTGAAGAGAATCAGAAAATCTGACAAACACCTTGAAATTACAAATCTTGTGATTCCAACATTGAACGATGATAAGCGTAAATTCAGTGAGATGATCCAATGGATAGCCGGAGAGCTTGGAGAAAATACTATATTACATATCTCAAAGTATTATCCCTCTTATAAAATGACCATTGAAACAACCCCGATTGAAACCATGATGACGCTTTTTGATATTGCCCGGGAAAAGTTAAATTATGTGTATATCGGAAATATTTCCACAAATAAAGGCCGGGATACAATATGTAGCCAATGCGGTCAGAAAGTAATTAGCCGCGATGGGTACTGGACTTCTGTTAATGGCCTTAATAAAGATGGCAGATGCACCAGATGCAATAATGCTGTTGCCATCAGGTAATTTTATCTACTATGCATTTCAGGTTGTCTGGCTTAAATTAAAGAAGTCCAGGTAGGTTTTCGCATGCTTACCGTAAATCTCCGTTGAATCCCCTATGACCTGATATGTACATTCTTCACCTGCAATTTTTGAAAAAAAGACCTCAAATTTCTTCCCTGATTCATCTTTCATGATTACCATAGCCAGGTTTTTATGCTTTTCTGAAGTTAGCTTTGAATGACAAATAGGACAATAAAAATCAACATGTTCTCCTTCCTCAAGCTTAAATGAAGGATGGTTTTCGACAATATAATTGCCGGGTTCCGGGTGTAAAAGGATGAGACCTCCCTGCCATTTTTTTGATTTTGTCATGAAAATTACCTGCTCTCCAACCCTTAATTGACCTTTGCATGACGGGCATTGAAAATCATTTAACATAATTTTCCTCCTTTCTTAATAAATTGAAAATAGGATTAACACCATAAAGATAATGAATTTTTATGATAAAATCAAGTGGTAATAAATATACGGGCGTTTTTCCAGCATTGCTTCATTGAATGACTGATTAAAGTGGTGCTTTTGATGCTGTAAAATATTTTTTACTATCTTGCGAGCCATATTAACTCAAAAAATTATCTTATGAGAAAAAAATTACTTTTCATTTTGGTGACAATTTTGTTTATTCCATGGGCTGCCAAAAGTGGTGGCTACCAGGTTGGCTTACATGGTCAAAAACAAATTGGAATGGGGTTAGTTGGTACCTCATTAATTTTTGATGCCAGTTGTATGTTTTACAATCCTGGTGGACTTTCTTTTGTTGAGTCTAAATGGAGTATATCGCTGGGGATGAGCCCCATCTTTGGGTATACGACTTTTCAAAAAACTGAACCGTCTGTATATCAGGCGGATACAGATAATCCGATAGGCACCCCTTTTTATTTTTATGGTGCGGTAAAGATCAACGACAAATTAAGTGTTGGCCTGGCTATTAACACTCCATATGGCAACCGTCTTAAGTGGGAAGATAATTGGGCAGGGCGTTTCCTGATTAAGGATATATCCTTGCAGGCAATATTTTTCCAGCCAACAGTTTCATACAAAATAAACGATTATATTGGTGTTGGCGCAGGCTTTGTATTGGCTACAGGTAGTTTTAACATGACCAAGGGATTGCCAGTTCAAGGCGCGGGAGGTGAAGGAGAAGTAACCCTCGAAGGAAAAACAAACAACTTTGGATTTAATATCGGTGTTCAAATTCGTCCTACTGATAAGCTTGACATTGGAATTGACTATCGTTCCAAAGTCATGATGGAAGTGAGTGATGCTGATGCTGCTGATGCTTTATTTTCTGTTCCTAAATCACTACAAACAAATTTCCCGGCCGAGAATACGGTTGCTACAACGTTACCTTTACCGGCTAACCTTGATTTTGGAGTTTCATATCAGGCTTCTGAAAAGCTCTTACTTGGCTTAAGCCTGAATTATGTATTCTGGAGTGTTTATGAGTCACTTGATTTTGACTTTACAACAAATACGGATGGATTACAAGATTCAGAAAACAAGAGGGAGTACCAGAACACACTCATAGCCCGTTTTGGTGGGCAGTATACAGTAAATGAGACAGTTGCTGTCAGGGCCGGTTTCTACTACGACCCGACACCAACAAACGAGAATTATTTTTCTCCTGAAACTCCCAGCTTAAATAACCTGGGATTTACATGTGGTTTCTCGGTTTACCCTACTGATGGTATCAGCATTGATGTCTCTTTTTTATATATTATGGGCCTGGAAGCAGAAAAAAATTATCAGCCTGATAATTTTGGAGGTACGTATAAGACCAATGTGTTTGTCCCGGGGCTCGGTCTAACCATTGATTTGTAAAATATTAAAACAGAATATTATGAAAATAAAATATTTATTTATCGTTATAATAGGCATTTTTCTGGCAGGTTGTAAACCTACCATTGAAGAATTTACTCCTTCGAACGGGTCTGCCGATTTTTCCAACTATGTTGCTGTTGGTGATTTTAATACTGCCGGATTTATGGATGCAGAGCTTTATCGTCAAGGACAACAACACAGCATTCCTAATATACTTGCCACTCAGTTTGCTACTGCCGGAGGTGGTGCATTTAAACAGCCGTTGATGCTTGATGAGCTTGGCTTTGGTGGTAAAAACGTACTTGGATATAAAATCGATTGCGAAGGCGTTCCATCTCTGGCCCCAATCCCGGCAGGAGGAACACCTAATCCCGGTAATACTAACAA
>JAGLWB010000137.1 GCA_023133655.1 Bacteroidales bacterium | reverse complement strand
TTTAGTGGATTAGCAACGGCAACACCATATTACTTCATCATCTTCCCCTACACCAATGCCAATGAATTTATCGATTATAAAACGGATGAGGATCCACCACAAGCAAATGCGACTATATCAAACCTGTTAATAATTAATGCAGAAGATTTTAATGACGAAACGCTTGGCTCATGGACGCAATACAGTGTTACAGGAGAACAGGTATGGGAAGCTTCATTTTATGGAGACGATTATTTTGCGAAAATGTCAGGTTTTGCAGGAGGAAGCTTCGAAAATGAAGACTGGCTCATTTCGCCAGCAATGAACTTCAATGATTATATCAATGAAACCCTTCAATTTGAAACCGCCATGAATTATGACGGGCCAACGCTACAGGTAAAGATATCAACGGACTATGACGGAGTTAGTGATCCTAATACGGCAACATGGGAATCATTAACAGCGGCCTTGTCGGGCGGAGGCTGGGAATGGGTTGCTTCGGGAAATGTTGATGTTTCCGGTTTTGATGGTGAAAATATTTATATCGCCTTCGTTTACACAAGTACATCACAGGAATCTTCAACCTGGGAGGTAGACAACATTTTGATTACAGGAGAGGAAAACGTTGGAATTGGTCCTACCCAGGAAGAGGCTGGTGTAAATATTTATCCAAATCCGGCTTCCGATCATTTAATCCTGGAGCAACTGAATGGAAATTCAACAATAACGATATTCACGCTGGAGGGAAGATTAGTATACAATAAACAATTGGAAAACAATTACTTGAAAATTGATGTTAATGGGTGGAGCAAAGGGATGTACCTTATTGAGATTTCTGACCGATCAAGTGGTTCCTCAGTTACCAAAAAGGTTAGTATCAGGTAAAAATCGGGATGTTTATTAGCGCAGCAAGATGAAATGATATAAAAACCTATGTTTTTATACAGACTTAGCATATTCACTCTTTTCCTGTTTCTGTTTAGTCTATCGCCCGGATATAGTCAGACAAACGAGGCGGGCGGAAGTAATGGAAAGGTGTTAAGGGTTGAACTTGAGACAAAACAAGATTCAGAGCCTTACACCTTTATCCCTTTTGGCAATAAAGGGGTTGTTGTATTCTATGAAAGTGTTGTGACTACTGAAGACAGGGACCATACCATCTGGGTATTTCAATTTTATGATGTTAATTTGCGACAGGTTTGGATTCAGGAATTACCAGTTTTAAAAGGACTGGAATTTCACAAATCGGATATTGATTTCAACGAGGGTCTATTATACCTGATGTTTTACAATGACAAAAAGAGTTATTCAGGAGATGAATTTCAAATTGTCCTTATACCGGGAAATGAAGGAACAATAACTGCCCAAACCGGCAAATTAGCAGATAAAGCAGCCATGACTCATTTTGAGGTTTTCGGAAACCTAGCATTGATTGGCGCGCACACACAAAAAAAGAATGCTCATTTCTACATTTATAATATGGAAGAAAAGAGTCAGCAAAAAATTGACCTCAATTTACAAGGCTTAAGCTTCCTGATGGATATTTATGTGGATACTGTTTATGATAGAATAAACATTATTTTCAAAGATTACATTGAAAAACAGGGTGAACAGATTTTCTTCAGAAGCTATGATTATGACTGGAATAGTTTAAGCACCATTGAGATAAACAATGATGAGAGGGATTATTTAATTAATGGCGCTGATTTTGTTCCTGTTAATGAGAATGAATCAATTATTATTGGAACATATAAAGACAATCAAAAAGGGAAATATGAGGTTACAACAGAGAGCGATATTAATTTTGAGGCTACCGGTTTTTATATTGCCAAGCTCCTTGGCGACACGAATGAATTTATTAAATACCATGATTTCTCAAAATTTAACAGTTTTTATAAAAACCTCTCTGTAAGTGATCTTTCCCGCATAAGAAAAAAAGATAAAAATAGTGAAGGGATAACCATTGATTATAATCTTCTTGTTCATAATACTATTCCGTTAAACGATACTTTTGTTTTTATAGCTGAGGCTTATTATCCTGAATATCATACTATTACAAGGATGATGTATGACTGGTACGGCCGGCCTATACCTTCTTACTATAATGTATTCGATGGTTATCGCTATACATCAGTCTTTATTGCCGGATTTGACAAAAATGGGAACCTACTATGGGATAATGGATTAGAGCTTTGGGATATACTGACCTTTAAGCTGGAAAAAAGAGTGAATGTTGTTTTTGATAAGGAAGAAACAGTAATAGCATACTCAAATAACGGGGAAGTTACTTATAAAGTGATCAGTGGAAGTAAGGATGTTTTTGGTGTTGATAATATCCCTATTGAATCGCGCTATCCGAGAGATAGATTGATCTCTGAATCAAGCAGCAACATGGTTTATTGGTATAAAAATTATTTTCTAACGTATGGCTATCAGCGAATAAAAAACAATACCTTAACAGACCAAAACAGGCGGTATGTTTTTTATTTTAACAAAATTGCTTTCAATTAATCCATCCATCAACCCACCCACCCCACGACTAAAGTCATGGGCTATGTCATGGGCTATGTCGTGGGTTCTAGAAATAATACGGTCTGTAAACGACTCTATCAAACGGATTTATCTCATACCCAACAAAAAATTCATGCGTTCCAATATTATATGCCCTGATATCGCCAAGATAGGTATCATACGAATAACCAACTTTTAATTTGGTGTTAACTTTTATTTCAGTTAAAAACACAAGTGAGTTTATATTGGTTCGGTAAGAAACGCCAATCCAAAAAAGATCATTAATCATAATACTGGAGTTAAAATCAATGCTAAAATCACCATTATCAACAAATTTAATAAGGACGGAAGGCCTGTAAACCAGTCGTTTATTTATATGAAGAAATCCACCAAGGTATGTATAGAAGTGTCGTGAAAGGCTCTTAAAGTTGCTTCCACCTTCTGAACCTTTTTCAACGAATGCTCTTTCGAACAAGTGTTTGGAGGAGAATCCTGCGAAGAAATTATCGTTACTGTAATAGATGCCGAAATTAGCATCCGGGATTATTTTTGATTGGGGCCTGGTAAGGAGGTAAATATCATTCATCTTTTCCATTACCACCATATCCCAGTCAATATCTGATTGTTTCACTCCCATTTGCAGACCAAGTGACAATTTCCCCTTTTTTAATTTCACCCTGTATGCATAGGTTGAAATGAAGCCAAAATCGGTATAGGGCCCGAGTCTGTCGGTATAAACATAAATACCCAGCGCGATCCGGTCATTCCGAATAGGCATATGGGTTGAAAAGGTAATGGTGTGCGGAGCACCATTAATACCCACCCATTGGTTTCTATTTACCAGGTTAATAGCCAGCTTCTCCAGGCTTCCGGAAAATGCCGGATTAAGGATATGGTAATTAAAAATATACTGGCTATATAATGCGTCCCGCTGGGCAAAGGAGGCAATGCTGCCAAACAACAATAACAAAAGAATTATTAACTTCTTCATAAGGCTAACTTTATTATACTTAATTCGCGGTTTATTTGTTTCATTTTCAATTCATTTAATACCTATCTATACAGGAACACCCATCCTTTAAATATCTTATCATAATTATGAAGGATAAGGATATAATAATATGTACCATTAGGCATCATTACATTTCTTTCATTGGTGCCATCCCACCTGATGTTATAGTTATCATAATTATCAAATGTTCTGATGATTTCCCCCCACCTATCCATTATAATTGCCCTGTTATTCGGGAACATCTCGATACCTTTTATTTTCCAGTAATCGTTATCGCCATCTCCATTGGGTGTTAGTGCATTATAAATCATAAAATCTGTTCCATCAAAATTGAAATCACCGAATGAGATATCCTTAACGATGATCGTGACGGTGGCTGTATCTGATAATGGAGGCATGCCATCATCATAGATAATATAAGTAAATGTATCTATTCCCCTAAAGTCATATCTAGGTGTATATGTTACAGACATATCATTGTTTACATGGACGAATCCATCTGATGGTTCTTCATCGATCTGGACGGTAAGCTGATCACCATCCGGATCATAATCATTATCGAGTACACGAACAATCTTTGGAATGTTAACAAAGGTTGAGTCTATGTCATCAACAGCTACAGGGGGTTCGTTAACCTCAATCACGTTGAGATAAACAACAGCAGTATCACACACTCCGGTCATGTCGCACAATTCATAGATAAGGCTATCACGGCCTCCAAAACCAAAGTCAGGATAGTAGGTAACGATACCTGACGGGCCACTGAGGAGAGCTAATCCATGCAGCGGATTGGTAAGGATAGTAACAACTTGTTCACCTTCTTCGGTAACACAGTAAAAGTCATTAATAAGCATATAAACTGTGACCGGTGTGTTTTCAAGGGTACTGGCAGAATCATCGAGAGCAATGGGGCAACTTCCGGCAATAACCATAAATTGACAGGAATCTACATTGCCATAAATATCATAAGCGACCCATATAACCGGTGTTACACCAACCAAATACATATCACTGGCATCGGCTGTGTAATTATACGTATTAAAATAGTAATCAATTTCACAGTTATCGAAAATTGGAGGTATTGGAACATCCACCCACACTTCGCAATAGCCTGTATCAACCGGGACCATTATATCATAGCAATAAATATCAGGTTTTTGCAGGTCAATAACTGTTATTTGCATTGAGCAGCTATCCATATTACCGCTCATATCAACTACATACCAGTTTATAGTGGTTGTACCTACGATGTACTCATCTGTGGCATCACTGGTGAAGTTATAATCATTCCATATACTATCAATGGCACAGTTATCAAATGCCACTGCAGGAGGAACATGAATATAAGCAGAACATGAATCAAGGCCTGAATTTGTATTAATATCAGGCGGACACGTAATTATTGGTGGGACAATATCCACTACTGTAATATTCATGGAACAACTATCGATGTTGCCATAGATATCAAGCGCATACCAGGTCACCACAGTTATTCCTGCCGGATAAATATCAGTTGCATTTGAAGTATTATTATAACTGTTCCATGTGCTATCCAATTCGCAATTATCTGATGCTAGTGGTAATGGCACATCCACAAATACCCAGCATGAGTCTATTCCGGTTCCTGTAACAATATCATCCGGGCAAGTTATCAATGGTGGTATGCTATCGACAATGTTAATAATTGTAGAACAAGTATTGGTGTTACCATAAATATCGGTAACAACCCAGGTTACTTGTGTAGGTCCAATCGGATAAACTGCGCTGGCATCTTCTGTTCCGGTATAATCATTAACAAGGCTTTCTACCTCACAATTATCATTTGTGATTGGCACTGGTACGTTTATGAAAGCAGAGCAAGAAGTAGAATCAGTACTGCGGGTCATTTCATCGGGACAAGTAATATCAGGTATTTGATTATCAATAACCGTAATATACATAGTACAGCTGACAATTTCAGTTTCATTATATAGTACAGACCAGATAACCGGAGTAGTACCAACATCATAAACATCACTGGCATCGGGTGTATTATTATAATCATTGATTGCCGTGTAGTCGTTACAGTTATCGATAACAACAGGAGCAGGCACAGGAACATACGCTGAGCATGAATCAATACCAGCAAATACTGTTATATCCAAAGGACATATTATTATTGGAGGCGTATCATCAATAACCGTAACACTCATCTGGCAACTATCATTATTTCCGTAGATATCAACAGCATACCAGGTAACAAACGTCACACCTACCGGATAAATACCACTGGCATTCAATGAATCACTGAAGTTATTCCAAATGCTATCTACAGCACAGTTATCTGTAGCGGTTGCCGGGTCGTAGGTTACTATAGCATAGCAAGAATCCGGATCAGAACTAACTGTGATATCTTCCGGACAAACGACAATTGGAGGAATGCTATCCACAACCATTATCGTAGTTGAACAAGTACTTGAGTTGCCATAAATATCAATTGCCAGCCAGTTTACTGTTGTTGGACCAATCAAATAGGTTGCGCTGGCATCTTCTGTTCCTGTATAATCATTGACAAGACTCTCCAGCTGGCAATTTTCATACACATCAGGGATTGGTACAGGAACAAATGCCGTACATGCTGTTGAATCGGTTATTTGTATTATATCATCCGGACAGGTAATCACCGGTGGTATAGTGTCAATAACCGTTATTATCATCGAACAAGAAGCCTGGTTACCAACAAAATCAGGAACGGTCCAGGTAACTACTGTCGGTCCAATTGGATAAACATCACTTGCATCGGTTGTGCCATTGTAATCATTTATCGCATCAAGGGCTCCACAGTTATCGTTTACAATAGGCTGTGGTACAGGGACAAAAGCTTCACAAGAGTCGGGGCCAACATACCAAATAATATCATCAGGACAGAAGATTTCGGGGGGTATACTGTCAACAACTGCTACGGTCATCGAACAGCTGTCCATGTTTCCATATATATCAACTACAAACCAATTCACCACGGTAACGCCAGCCTGGTACATTCCACTGGCATCGGTTGAATTGGTAAAATCATTCCAGTAATGATCAATACCACAGTTATCCCAGGTTACCGGAAGCGGAACAATTACATAAGCAGCGCATGAGTCAGGTAATGTAATTTGAACAATGTCATCAGGACAAATAATATGAGGCGGAATGTTATCATAGATGGTTACAACCATTGAACAGGTGCTGGCATTGCCGAAAATATCCACTGCAAACCAGTTAACAGTAGTTGAACCAATATTATAAACCGCACTTGCATCACCGGTTCCTGTGTAATCATTATACAACGTGTCGAGTTCACAATTATCATAAGCATCAGGAAGAGGCACAGAGACAAACGCAGAACATGTTGTTGAATCTGTTGGATGAGCAATATCATCCGGGCAGGGTAATACAGGCGGAATAGTATCAATAACCGTGATGGTCATGGTACATGAAGCCTGATTTCCAACCAGGTCCGGCACTGTCCAGGTGACATAGGTGACACCCACCGGATAGATGTCACTGGCATCCGTAGTTCCATTGTAATCATTTATGGCATCCATCACTCCACAGTTATCATCCACGATTGGCTGTGGAACCGGTACAAATGCCTCACAGGAGTCAGGACCAACATACCAGACAATATCATCAGGGCAGGTAATCTCGGGAGGTATGCTATCAACAACTGTTACTGTCATGAAGCAACTGTCGATATTACCATAGATATCCACCGCATACCACCACACTACTGTAACACCGGCCTGGTAAATAGCACTGGCATTTCCTGTCATGTTATAATCATTCCATGCACTATCCACTGCACAGTTATCAGTGGTATCAGGTAACGGAACCTCAACATATGCAGAACAGGTGTCGGGTAATGTGATTTCAATAATATCATCAGGACAAATTATCACTGGTGGTATGCTGTCAACAATAGTAATGGACATGGTGCAACTATCGGAATTACCATAGATATCGACAACAAACCAATTGACCTGGGTTGTTCCAATATTGTAGACTGCACTGGCATCATTAGTGCCTGTATAATCATTATAAACGCTATCAACCTCACAGTTATCAGATGTATCAGGCAACGGTACATAGACCAATGCTGAGCAGGATGTAGAATCTGTACTTTGTATAATATCATCCGGACAGGTAATTTGAGGTGGTATTGTATCAATTACGGTGATTGTCATTGAACAAGAAGCCTCATTACCAACCAAATCGGGTACAGTCCAAATAACTGTGGTGATTCCAACCGGATAAATATCGCTTGCATCTGTAGTTCCATTGTAATCATTGATAGCATCTAAGACACCACAATTATCAATCACGAGAGGCTGTGGCACAGGAACGAATGCCTCACATGAATCAGGACCAACATACCAAACAATATCATCGGGGCAGGTAATCTCGGGAGGTATGCTATCAACAACCGTTACTGTCATGAAACAGCTATCGTAGTTGCCATATATATCTACGGCATACCAATTTACTATTGTAACACCTGCGGGATAGGTTGCAGTGGCATTATTTGTCATGGTATAATCATTCCAAACACTATCTACTGCACAATTGTCTGTTGCTGTTGCCAATGGAACAATAACATCGGCATAACATGAATCAGGATCTGTTATTACCATGATATCATCCGGGCAAACAATTTGTGGAGGAATACTGTCGGCAATTGTTATGGTAGAGGAACAGCTATCCACGTTACCATAAATATCAGTTGCAATCCAGGTTACCTCTGTTGTTCCAATATAATAGGTTGCGCTTGCATCTTCGGTGCCGGTATAATCATTCACAAGGCTCTCCAGCTGACAATTGTCGGAAGCTTCAGGTAACGGAACTGTCACATAAGCGGAACAGGCTGTGGAGTCCGTATTTTGTCCGATATCATCAGGACACGTAATTAGAGGTGGAATCGTGTCATAAACCGTGATTGTCATCATACAGCTATCCGCATTACCAAAGATATCCGCAACAAACCACCATACTACTGTTGTACCAACAGCATAGACATCACTTGCATCAGTTGTTCCATTGTAATCATTAATGGCTTCAACAGCACCACAATTATCAATAACTTCCGGCGGCGGTACAGGAACAAAAGCTTCACAGGAATCAGGACCAGTGTACCATACGATATCATCAGGACAGATAATTATCGGAGGAATGCTATCGATTACTGTTACAACCATGAAGCAACTATCAATATTTCCATAGATATCAACAGCAAACCAGTTAACTATGGTACTACCAGCCGGGTAGATACCACTGGCATTGGCTGTCATTGTATAATCATTCCAAACGCTATCCACTGCACAATTGTCAGTTGCTGTTGCTAATGGAACAATAACATCGGCATAGCAAGAATCGGGATCTGTTATTACCATGATATCATCCGGGCAAACAATTTGTGGAGGAATACTGTCTGCAATTGTTATGATAGTGGAACAACTATCTACATTACCATAAATATCAGTTGCAATCCAGGTTACCTCTGTTGTTCCAATATAATAGGTAGCACTGGCATCTTCAGTGCCGGTATAATCATTCACAAGGCTCTCCAGCTGACAATTATCGGAAGCCTCTGGTAGCGGAACTGTTACATAAGCCGAACAGGTTGTGGAGTCGGTATTTTGTCCGATATCATCAGGGCACGTAATTTGAGGTGGAATCGTGTCAATAACCGTGATTGTCATCATACAGCTATCAGAATTACCATAGATATCAGCAACAAACCACCATACATCTGTTGTTCCTACTTCATAAACATCACTTGCATCGGTTGTTCCATTGTAATCATTTATGGCTTCAAGTGCTTCGCAGTTATCGATAACATCGGGTTGTGGAACAGGAACAAAAGCTTCACAGGAATCAGGGCCTGCGTACCAGATAATATCATCCGGGCAGGTAATGATTGGAGGAACGCTATCGACAACTGTAACTGTCATGAAACAACTATCTATGTTACCATAAATATCTACGGCATACCACCAAACATCAGTTGCTCCAACTTCATAAAGATCACTGGCATCGCCCGATAAGTTATAGCCATTCCACACACTGTCAACCTCACAATTATCTATTGCTGTAGCCGGTGGTAAGTCAACATAAGCCCAGCAACTATCAATCATTGCATAAACGATCGTATCGGCAGGGCAAGTGATTACAGGTGCGATGGTATCTTCAACCGTTACAACCATCATACAACTGTCGGAATTACCATAAATATCGACTGCATACCACCAAACATCGGTTGCACCAACTTCATACGTATCACTTGCATTGCCGGTTAAGTTATAGCCATTCCAAACACTGTCGACCTCACAGTTATCTGTGGTAATGGCTAATGGTATTTCAACATAGCCTTCGCATGCTGTTTCATTGGCATAGCCTGTAATATTATCAGGACATGTCACGACCGGAGGTTGTTCATCATTGACTGTGACAGTCATCATACAACTATCAATATTAGCATAAATATCTACAACATACCACCATATATCTGTTACACCTACGTCATAGACATCGCTTGCATTATCACTCAAATTATAATCATTCCAAACACTGTCAACCTCACAGTTATCTGTTGCAGTTGGCAATGGAACAGAGACATAAGCCGAACAAGAATCAACCCCGGCTACCGTAACAATATCCTCAGGGCAGGTTATTTGTGGGGGTATTGTATCAATAACTTCAACACTCATCAGGCAACTATCAATATTGCCATATATATCAACGGCGTACCACCATATTTCTGTTAATCCAACATAATAAGTGCCACTGGCGTCGCCTGTAAGGGTGTAATCATTCCATACGCTATCAACCTCGCAGTTATCTGTGGACAGAGCTACAGGTATTGTAGCTTCTGCCCAACAGCTATCTGCGCCAGCACTCAATACCGTATCGGAAGGACACGTTATCTCGGGGGGTACTGTATCTATTACACTGATGGTCATGGTGCAGCTATCTATGTTGCCATGGATATCGACCGCATACCACCAGATATTGGTTTCGCCTACTTCATAAATATCACTCGCATTACCAGTTAAGTTATAACCATTCCATATACTATCTACTTCACAATTATCAGTCGCTGTGGCTGGTAGAACCTCCACAAAGCCTTCACAGCCAGTATTATCAGCATAACCTAACACATCTTCAGGACATGTTATCACTGGTGGTTGTTCATCAATTACGGTGATGGTCATCATACAACTATCTGTATTGCCATAAATATCGCTTACAAACCACCATACTTCAATGATGCCAACATCATAAACATCACTGGCATCACTACTAAAGTTATAATCATTCCAAACGCTGTCAATTTCACAGTTATCAAATACTACAGGTTGAGGAACAACTACAAATGCTGAACAACTATCAGGTCCAGCTACACTGGTAATATCGTCAGGACATGTAATCTGTGGAGGTACTGTATCAATGACGGTTACGGTCATCATACAGCTATCGGTATTACCATAAATATCAACGGCATACCACCACACCTCTGTTAATCCAACATAATAACTGCCACTGGCATTACCAGTAAGAGTGTAATCATTCCATACGCTATCCACCTCGCAGTTATCTGTGGACAGAGCTACCGGTATGGTAGCTTCTGCCCAGCAGCTATCTGCGCCAGCACTCAATACCGTATCGGAAGGACACGTTATCTCGGGGGGTACTGTATCTGTTACACTGATGGTCATGGTGCAGCTATCTATGTTACCATGGATATCGACTGCATACCACCAGATATCTGTGTCGCCTACTTCATAAATATCACTTGCATTACCAGTTAAGTTATAGCCATTCCAGATACTATCTACCTCACAATTATCAGTCGCTGTGGCTGGGGGTATGGCTACATAGCCTTCACAGCCTGTATTATCAGCATAACCTAACACATCCTCAGGACAAGTTACCACTGGTGGTTGCTCATCAATCACGGTGATGGTCATCATACAACTATCTGTATTGCCATAAATATCGTTCACATACCACCATACTTCAGTGATGCCAACATCATAGACATCGCTTGCATTACTACTGAAGTTATAATCATTCCACGTGCTGTCAATCTCACAGTTATCAAATACTATAGGAAGAGGAACAACAACAAATGCCGAACAACTATCCGGACCGGCTACACTGGCAATATCATCAGGACATGTAATCTGTGGAGGTACTGTATCAATGACAGTTACTGTCATCATACAGCTATCGGTATTACCATAAATATCAACGGCATACCACCACACCTCTGTTAATCCAACATAATAACTGCCACTGGCATCGCCTGTCAGGGTGTAATCGTTCCATACGCTATCTACCTCGCAGTTATCTGTGGACAGAGCTACAGGTATAGTAGCTTCTGCCCAGCAGCTATCTGCGCCAGCACTCAATACCGTATCGGAAGGACACGTTATCTCGGGGGGTACTGTATCTATTACACTGATGGTCATTGTGCAGCTATCTATGTTGCCATGGATATCGACTG
>JAGLWB010000136.1 GCA_023133655.1 Bacteroidales bacterium | reverse complement strand
GTGCTGGATGCAGAAGAAGTCATTGTTGAAAAGCAAGATGCTAAAAGGATTGATGTTTTTAATGAAAAAATTGAGTTCAGGAATGTTAGTTTTACTTATACTCCTGATGATGAAAATGATACCATTGAGGTGTTGAAAAATATCAATATTTGCATCGACAAAGGCAAAACAATCGCTTTGGTTGGAGCTTCCGGTGCAGGCAAGACTACAATCATTAACCTGCTCCCTCGATTTTATGACACAACTAAAGGAGAGATCTTTATCGATGGAACGCCCATAAAAGATTTTGTTATTTCGGATGTCAGAGGGTTAATGGGCATAGTAACCCAGGAGTCCATTCTTTTTAATGATACGGTTAGTAATAATATCGCTCTAGGGAAAAAAGATGCTTCCTATGAGGAAATTGTTGTATCGGCAACGGTGGCTAATGCTGACGGATTTATTCAGGAGCTCGAAGATGGGTATCAAACGAATATTGGTGACAGAGGTGGAAAATTATCGGGAGGCCAGCAGCAGCGAATTAGTATTGCCAGGGCAGTGCTGAAGAATCCACCGATCCTATTACTTGATGAAGCTACCTCTTCGCTTGATACCGGGTCAGAACGATTGGTGCAGGATGCACTGGAAAAACTCATGGAAAGCCGGACATCCATCGTCATTGCTCACCGCCTTTCTACTATAAAAAAAGCTGATGAGATAATCGTTTTAGACAAAGGTGAGATTGTTGAGAAAGGTACCCATAGTGAATTGCTAAAATTGAACGGCGTCTATAAAAAGTTGCATACTTTGCAAAGCTTCGATTGATAAAAAATGATTCGAAAATGACTCAGATTAAAAATATGATCAGGCAACTTTCTAAAAAATACCTACCTGAAATTATCCAAATACGAAGAGATCTTCATGCCTATCCTGAATTGTCAATGCAGGAATTTAAAACCTCCGGGTATATTGCATCTTTCCTCACGGATCTTAACATTCCTCTCCGTCGTGGTATTGCCAAAACAGGATTAACCGGCTTAATAGAAGGGAAAAACCCTCTATCGAAAGTGATTGGTTTGCGTGCCGATATGGATGCTTTGCCCATTCAGGAGCTAAATGATGTACCATATAAATCGACAGTTAACGGTGTAATGCATGCTTGTGGCCATGATGTACATATGGCTTCTCTTCTTGGGGCTGCAAAAATACTTAATGAGTTAAAAGATGATTTTGAGGGCAGCGTTAAATTGATTTTTCAACCTTCCGAAGAGAAATATCCTGGCGGAGCAATTAGGATGATAGAAGAGGGTGTGCTGGAAGATCCTGTTGTTGAAAAAATGTATGGACTGCATGTGTTTCCTGCATTACAGACCGGGAAAGTGGGAATGAAAGAAGGTAAATATATGGCCTCGACCGATGAGTTATTTTTTACAGTGAAAGGACGTGGAGGTCACGGAGCTACTCCTGACCTTAATATTGATCCGGTAGTTATTGCTGCTCATATAATATTAGCGTTGCAGCAAATTGTAAGCAGACATGCCAACCCTGTTAACCCAACCGTTTTATCTATTGGCCATGTATTAGCCGATGGCAAAACAAATATTATTCCTGATTATGTAAGAATGGAAGGAGTTTTGAGGACCTTTGACGAAAATTGGAGAAAAGAAGTTAAACAAAAGATCAGTCGACTTGTTAATTCTATTGCAGAAAGCATGGGGGGAACCTGCGATGTTTCAGTTGCCAAAGGTTATCCCTATCTTGTTAATGATATTGAAACAACAAAAAAAGTCCGCCAATACGCTGAAGAGTACCTCGGACTTGAAAATGTAGAGGAACTTGAAATGAGAATGACTTCCGAAGATTTTGCTTATTTTTCACAGAAAGTACCGGTATGTTTTTATCGCCTGGGGATTAAAAATGAAGCAAAAGGAATCACTGCTAACCTCCACTCTCCAACTTTTAATGTTGATGAAAACAGCCTTGAAACCGGAATGGGCATGATGGCTTGGATTGCAGCTAAGGAATTATCTTTGTAAACACTTGGTCATGAGGGTAAAAGATAAATTATACCGGACTGTTTGGATGGAGGGATCAACGGTATATATAATCGACCAAAACCTCTTACCATTCGACTTTCGTATTTTTCCATCCGTTAATTATCGTCAAACATGTCACGCCATTTCAACTATGGCCGTTAGAGGGGCAGGTGCTATTGGTGCCGCAGCAGGCTTTGCAATGGCCCAGGCTTTTTTGGAAGGAAAAAATAACCGGGATCCGGCCTTTATAGGCCAGGCAAAAAAGAGGATTGAAGAAACCCGGCCTACTGCACAAAATTTGTTTTACGCTACGAAGAGGGTTTATGATGCCGGGTTATTGTCGGTTGAAAAGTCCGTTTACGAGGCTCAAAAAATTGCTGATGAAAATGTTGAAGAAGGCAACCAGATAGGGGAATATGGGAAATTGCTAATTCATGAGGGTTTCGTCGTTTTAACACATTGTAACGCCGGATGGCTGGGCTTTGTTGACTGGGGGACAGCTTTGGCGCCTATCTACAAAGCCCATTGGGAAAAGAAAAAGATATTTGTTTATGTGGATGAAACAAGGCCCAGGGGCCAGGGTGCACGCCTCACTGCCTGGGAGCTTCATAATGAGGGGATCCCGCATGCAATCATCCCTGATAATGCAGGAGCCTACCTTATGTCGTTGGGTAAAGTGGATATGGTAATCGTTGGAGCCGATAGAATTGCTTCCAATGGTGATGTGGCTAATAAAATTGGAACATTGGAAAAAGCAATCGTCGCTAAAGAGTATGGCATACCATTTTATGTGGCCGCTCCTCGCTCAACTTTTGATAGAAAAGCTTCAACAGGTAGTGACATTTCCATTGAAGTGAGAGACCAGGATGAGGTAATATTTCAAACAGGAGTAGATGAAAAGAATCAAATGACTAAAATACGCGTTTGTTCACCCGGGTCTTCTGCCTTTAATCCTGCATTTGATATCACCCCGGCAAAATATATATCGGGAATCATTACTGAAAAAGGAATAATAAAGCCAGATCCGGAGTCGATAAATTATTTATTTTTGGATAGTTATTTATAGGTTTAAAAATTTTTGTTAGAAATCACCATATGAGTAAGCAATTTGAAATAGTAGAGGTTAATGGAAAAAAGGACAGGAAAGAGTTTCTAATGTTGCCTGTTAGGTTGTATGAAAAAGAGAAAAATTGGATTCGGCCTCTTGATAAGGATATTGAAAAGGTGTTTGATAAGAAGCTAAATAAATTTTTCAGGCATGGAGAATGCACGCGTTGGATCATAAAAGATGAAACAGGAAAGACAATCGGCAGGGTGGCCGCTTTTATTGACAAAAAACAGGCTAATAAGAGTGATCAACTTACGGGTGGAATGGGCTTTTTTGAATGTATTAATGATAATGATGCTGCTTTTGCTCTTTTCGATAAGTGTAAAAAATGGCTTAAGGAGAGAAAAATGGAGGCAATGAACGGGCCTGTTAACTTTGGGGAAAGGAACGAGTGGTGGGGACTCCTGAAAGATGGTTTTTTAGAACCCAATTATGGTATGCCCTATAATTTTCACTATTATAATGACTTGTTCGAGGCCTATGGGTTTAAGTTATATTATAACCAATTTACATACCATGTAAGGACAGACCACCAATTAAGCGACGTAGTGGTAAAAAAGGCGGAAAAGATCCTCCTCAATCCCGACTATAGCTTCCGGCACCTTGAAAAAAATCAGTTAAAGAAATATACCGAAGACTTTCGAATTGTATATAACAAAGGCTGGGCAAAGCATGCCGGCGTGAGTAAGATGTCTTCTCTTGGGGCAAAAGCCATAATGAGAAAAATAAAGCCAATCCTGGAAGAGCGATTATTGTGGTATGCTTATTATAAAGATGAACCAGTTGCTTTTTTTCTGATGTTACCTGAATTGAATCAGATTTTTAAACATGTTAATGGAAAACTAAACCTCATAGGTAAATTGAAATACCTTTACCATAAAAAAACAGGAACGTGTAAAAAAATGCTGGGCACTATTTTTGGAGTTGTACCTGAACACCAAGCCAAAGGTGTTGAATCAGCAATTGTTGTCACCTTCTCTAAAGTAGCCAAGGCTCCTGGCTTCCAATATACAGACCTGGAAATGAATTGGATAGGGGACTTTAATCCGAAGATGATGCATGTTGCCGAACAGGTAGGAGGGAAAATATTAAAAACGCATATTACCTACCGGTATCTGTTCGACCGGAATATTCCTTTTCAAAGAATGCCGACAATGCAATAATCAGATATCTAATCTTTATACCTGAAAGAAAGGCGAAGCTTGGTCCGGAATATAAATTTGTTTCCTTCTTCTATCTTAATGTCTTGTTCAACAACTTCAGCAATACGAAGATCCTTAAGAGTATTACTGGCTCTTGAAATGGCATTTTTTGCAGCATCATCCCATGAGATTTCACTGCTGCCAATGAGCTCAATTACTTTATAAATACTGTTAGGCATAATTTCCTCCTTTTTAAGTTAAATGAATAATCTATTTTAAACCGGGTATACTTTTTCCCCTTCCGAAAATATAATTACTATATCCTTTATTCTATAATCTTAATTACGAATTTGCCGGAACAATCAAAACAGGGCAAGATGCTTTCTTTAGAACACCTTCACTAACACTGCCAAGAAACGCTCTGTAGAAAACACCAATGTTCTTTGACCCTATCACGATAAGGTCGGCCTCATGTAGTTGACTTTGTCCCAGAATTGTTCGGACAATTTTCCCTTCAAGTAACAAAGCCGTTACATCAACTCCTTTTTCATGTAAATAGCTTTCCATGGCTGTTAAGTCATGCTCCATTCTACTCATCTCATCTTCCCAAACATTGTGTATAATTTCGGTACCCATTTCCAATCCGGTATAATACGGGTAATTAAATGCAACATGAATAAGCCATACCTTGCTTTGAAACTGTAAAGCTATTTTGGCAGCCATATCAATAACATTGACAGCCAAATCAGAAAAGTCAACAGGAACCAAAATATTTTTCATATTGAGTAAAAATTATTGAGACAACCTTCAACTACAAAGATAGTGAATATTGATGAATAAGTCAATACGTGTGCAGTATCGGCTAAATATTATTTTGATGTGCCGGGGATAGTTTAATTAGAATTATATTTATCATTTCTTTGAGTAACTCAGTGACTTCTTTGTGTAACTTTATGATTGAAAAAGAATTATTAAATAAGATTATTGGTAAATTGCAAAAAAAATTAAAAAACCAACTAATGAAAAAAAATAGAAATTTAATACCTGCATTTTTGATCCTTGCAATGATTGCTGCTAACCCTGTTTTTAGCTTTGCCGGTAAGAATGATAAGAAAGAAGGTGCAGACACACTTAAAGCTCCCACATTTAGCGGATTGAAATTTAGGTCAATTGGCCCGGCATTTAAATCAGGACGAATTGCTGATTTTGCCGTGAATCCTCTAAATCCCAGTGAATATTATGTTGCGGTGGCCTGTGGGAATATATGGAAAACAACAAATTCAGGAATTACTTTTAATCCTGTTTTTGATAACTATGGAGCCTATTCCATTGGATGCCTGGCCATGGATCCAAAGAACCACCATGTGGTTTGGGCCGGAACAGGTGAAAATAACCATCAAAGAGCTTTGGGATATGGTGATGGTGTTTACAAAACAATTGACGGTGGAAAATCCTGGAAGAATATGGGGCTTAAAGATTCCCGCCAAATTGGTATGATAGCTGTTCATCCTTCCAATACAGATATTGTTTTTGTTGCTGCTGAAGGATCTGTATGGGGCCCTGGCGGTGACAGAGGCCTGTATAGAACAGATGATGGAGGAAAAAATTGGACCAAAGTACTTGAGATCAGCGAACATACTGGTGTAAACAATGTTATAATTACTCCGGGGAATCCTGATATCATGTTTGCGACCTCCGAACAACGACGGAGACACGTACATACCAAAATCGGTGGAGGGCCGGAGTCGGCTATCTATAGATCGACAGATGGGGGAGAGAACTGGGAAAAATTGAGCGCTGGTTTACCTTCGGTTGATAAAGGAGGAATTGGTATTGCAGTTTCGCCGGTTAACCCGGATGTGATATTTGCTATTATTGAGGCAGCCGAAGGAAAAGGCGGCTTCTTCAGATCAAAAGACCGGGGAGCATCCTGGGAAAAGATGAGCGATCATACAGCCAGTGGCCAGTATTATAATGAAATATATTGTGACCCTCTGGATGTAGATAAGATATATTCAATGGAAACAAGATCAAAGGTTACTAAGGATGCTGGTAAAACCTGGAAAAACGTTGGAGGTAAATACCGGCATGTGGATGATCATGCTTTATGGATCGATCCTGACGACACGGAGCATTTTCTCATTGGTGGCGATGGGGGTGTTTATGAAACATTCGATGGAGGGAAAAATTATCTTTTCAAGTCCAATTTACCTGTCACACAATTTTACAGGGTTAATGTTGACAACACCGAACCGTTTTATTGGGTCTATGGAGGAACACAGGACAATAGCAGCATTGGAGGGCCATCTCGTAATACTTCTACTTCAGGGGTGACACGCGCAGAATGGAAGGTTACATTGGGAGGTGATGGCTTTTGGCAAGCCATCGACCCCGAAAATCCCGACATTGTCTATTCGGAGTACCAATATGGGAATATTACCAGGTATGACAGAAAAAGCGGAGAAAATATCTCTATTAAACCCCAACCGGGATTAGGAGAAAATACATTCCGGTGGAATTGGAATACACCCCTTATCATCAGCCCGTATTCCAATACAAGGCTTTATTGTGCTGCAAACAAAGTGTTTAGAAGTGACAACCGTGGAAATTCATGGAAAGCGATCAGCGATGACCTGACGGCACAAATTGATAGAAATTCCTGGCCGGTAATGGGAAAATACTGGAGCATGGATGCCGTGGTCAAAGATGTGTCAACATCATTATTTGGGACTATTGTATCACTCGTTGAATCACCTGTGAAGGAAGATCTTCTTTACATTGGAACCGATGATGGTTTGATTCAGGTTACTGAAAATGCCGGAATCTGGCAAAAAATTGATGATTTTCCCGGTGTACCGCAATATACTTATGTTAGTGATATTCTTGCTTCCCGTTTTGATGAGAATATTGTTTTTGCCTCTTTTGATAACAGAAAAAGGGATGATTTTAAACCGTATATATTAAAAAGTACCAATAAAGGAGAGTCCTGGAAATCCATTTCAGGTGATTTGCCGGAAAATGGGACTGTTCATACCATTGTTGAGGACTTTGTCAACCCTCAGCTTTTATTTGCAGGAACAGAATTTGGTGTTTATTTTACGTATAATGGAGGAGAAAATTGGGTGCAATTGAAATCAGGAATCCCTACCATCTCTGTGAGGGATATGGTTGTACAGGAACGGGAGAATGACCTGGTTCTTGCCACTTTTGGCCGTGGGTTTTATATCCTGGATGACTATTCTCCATTACGGGAAATAACTTCTGATATACTCGAAAAAGATGCGGCTATCTTTCCGGTTAAAGATGCATTAATGTATGTAAAATCACGTGGTGCTGACAGAAGGGGATCAACAGACTATGTAGCTGCTAATCCACCGTTTGGCGCAACCTTTACTTATTATCTAAAAGAAATTCCCGTTACAAAAAATCAGCAACGCAAGAAAAACGAAAAGGAACTTTTTGAGAAAAGCGATCCCATTCCCATGCCTGATAAGGAAGCAATTAAAGCAGAGAAACGGGAAATACCTCCGCATTTGATTTTTATTATCAAGGATGATGAAGGTAATGTGGTCCGAAAATTATACCGTAAGCCTCAAAAAGGAATTAACAAAGTCACTTGGGATTTACGTTATCAAGGTACTTCAGGACTTCAAATGAAAAAGGATAAATTCAATGTTTTTACTGACGGAAGTCCCGGAATAACTGCATTGCCAGGAGAATATTCGGTTAGTATGTCTCTATTTGTTGATGGTGAGGTTAAGGAGGTTACCGGGCCGGTTGAATTTAATGCTGTTCTGCTCAATAATTCTACCCTGCCACAAGAGGATAGGGAAGAAGTTGCCGCATTTCAGAAAGAAGCTTCCAATTTGTACAGGGCAATGAGAGGAACAGAGAAAACGGCTGTTGAATTAGCAAAACGGCTGGAATATATAAAACAAGCCGTGCATAATATGCCTGACTTTCCTCTTGAGCTAATGAACAAAGTGGCAATTCTTTCGGGTGAAGTGAATGATATAATTTTTGTATTCCGTGGCGCTGATGATAAACCAAGTAAAGAGGAAAATCCTCCGGGACCAGTACCTTTAAATCAACGGATGAATTCAATCAATCGTGGGCATTGGAGATCATTGGGTATAACGGAAACTATGCAATCATCTTATGATATTCTAACAGAAGAGTTTCCTCCTTTACTGGAGCGCATCAGGGAGATTGCTGAAGTGGATATCAAAGAGCTGGAAAATGAACTTGACAATGCCGGCGCTCCCTGGACCCCGGGAAGAATACCCGTTTGGAAGAAAGAGTGAACTCTCACTGTGCTTGTCAGGTGTTTCACCTGACAGAATAGAACTCTCACTGTGCCTGTCAGGTGTTTCACCTGACAGTATAAAACTCTCTCACCGATTGAACCACGAAGGCAATATCCTCTTCAGCCAGGTCAGTGTAGAAAGGCAGTCGCACAATACAATCAGAAAAATGATCTGTATTTGGCAAATCCCGCCCGTCGTGCCGGTCACGATAGTATTCACTCGAATGCAATGGTATATAATGGAAAACAGCAAGAATGCCCTTTCCCTTCATGTGCATCAGCAATGCATCTCTTTCTTTCCGGTTTTGTGTTATGATGAAGAACATATTTGCATTGTTGTGCGCATAAGATGGGACCTTTGGAAATCCCAGAACACCTTTGGAGGTAAGCGGTTTTAACATGTTAAAATAGGTATTCCATATCTTGATCCTTTTTTGCTGAATATCATCTATATTTTCAAGTTGGGCATATAAAAATGAGGATATTATCTCGGCAGGGAGAAATGAAGATCCTATGTCAATCCACCCGTACTTGTTGACCTCGCCCCTCGAAAAAGCTACCCTGTTGGTCCCTTTTTCCCATATGATCTCGGCACGCTTAATAAATTGGTCATCGTTGATGGCTAGCATTCCCCCTTCTCCAGAAATGATGTTTTTGGTTTCATGAAAGGAAAAAGCCCCAAAGTGACCAAGGCTGCCTAATGGCCTGTTTTTGTAATAGGAATCGATCGCATGGGCAGCATCCTCGATAACGAAAAAATTGTATTTACCGGCAAGTTTCATCAGGCTGTCCATATCGCAAGCCACACCGGCATAATGAACAACCACAACCGCTTTTGTTCTATCTGTTATTAATCCCTTAATATTATCAATGTCAATGTTTGGATACTCTTTCCCCGTATCCGCAAAAATAATCCTGGCACCTCTTAAAATAAATGCATTGGCAGTTGACACAAAGGTAAATGAAGGCATGATCACTTCATCACCAGGTTCTATCCCGGCCAGAATAGCAGCCATTTCAAGTGCACCAGTGCAGGAATGTGTTAACAATACTTTTTTAAACCCATACTTTTCCTCAACTAGTTCATGGCATTTTTTGGTATATAAACCATTGCCCGAGAGTTTTCCGGTTAAACTGGCCCTGGTCATATGATGGGCCTCTCTTCCGGTATAATACGGCCTGTTAAAAGGAATTTTCATTTTATGCCTGATGGGTGGTTTTTGAATGTGCTAAATTACAAATTAATTGAGAACCCTGGATGAAATATCCTATATTTGCTGCTTATATCGGTCTGGCTGTTTTTGGCAAATCGGTGATCTGGTCACGAAAAAATGAATAACACCGGCGAAATACCAATTTTTTTTATTATTGGCAGGCCGAGAACCGGTACTACCCTGCTACGTACACTATTTGATGCCCATCCCAATGTAATTATTCCATGGGAATGCCAGTTTATCATTAATCTATATCCAAGGTACCATCGTATTAGTAACTGGTCAACAAGTGATCTGGAAAGCTTCTATGATGATCTTCTGGAGCAATGGTTGTTTAAATTATGGACCATTGATTATGATAAATTAAAATCCGACCTTCTGGCCTGTGCTGGCGAGAATTCATTTAGTAATGTCTGTAAAGTGGTTCATGGCAATTATAATTCGTTTTATGAAAAGAAGGAACTGAAACTATTTGGGGATAAAAATCCGGGATATACTATATATGTCGACCGGTTAAAAAAAATATATCCAGAGGCAAAGTTCATCTTTATTAACCGTGATTACAGGGATAACTTTTTTTCGATCAAGAAGGTTGATTTTGAACTGCCTGTTGCCTCTCTTGTTGTTTATAAATGGAAATATTTTTTTAGGCAGGCGTTAAAAGCCAAAGCAAAATACCCTGAATCATTTTATATCTTGAGATATGAAGATTTTGTAAGCGACCCTGATTTTCATTTCAAGCATCTTTGTGATTTTCTTGGTATTGATTTTCTTCCGGAAGTGTTTGACTTTTATAAAAAAGGAAAAGATGTAAATAAGATATTTAAAACCGAAAGGGCAAAAAGAAACCATGCCAGCCTGCTTAACCCGATAAATTCAACCCGGACCGGGGTGTGGAAAAAGGAATTAAGCAAAAAAGAGATTAGGATAGCAGATGCTGTTGCGGGTAAATATGCTGAGGGAGCAGGCTATCAGAGAGAATTTAAAAAAGCAAGCCTGTTTACTTTACTGCAAGCAATTCCGGGCGTTTTTTATGCCAGGTTTTTGTACTTCATGACGGCTGTTATCAACAATTTCCCTTACAAATTAAGAGCAACTCTCTTGAACAAAGGTCCCTTATTCATCGCAAGATCATACCTGAACCTGTTTCGAAACAAAAAATAGTCTCTGCCAATGGTACGGATCCATTACCTTCGTGCGACTTTGTGCTATCCTTCGTGCTCCCTTTGTGGTAAAAAAAAACTATTCTTAACCCTTGATTTGCACGATTATCGATGTATTGCCGACTGCTGACTGCCGACTGCATCTGTTTTCCGCACAAAATTTAAAATAGTTCGGTACCAAAGATATGCACCCAATACCTAAATTATGGGAGCCCCTCCAAATCCAGCTTCAATCTTTCAGTGAAGAGATCAGAACCCCGCGGATTCAGATGATCCGGGTCAAAGAAATACTCAGGGTGATCGAAATAAAGGTCGTGGTAATCAAGAAAACGTGTTACATTCGGGTAATTAGCACAGATTACCTGAACTTGTTCGTACAGTTCATCAACCGGCACTATGTTGGAAGCTTCTTCAAAATACTCCCTGGTGACAGGTATCCTGATGAGAATTACATTTATACCATGATCCTGACATAGTTGAAGGATCTTTTCAAAATAAAAGAGGATATCCTTGTCGGGATAATCTTGTTTTGAAAGATATATATTTGCTTTGGCCCTGGCTTGTTTTGTCCTGTTTTGTTCCCTGGCAAAATTTTTAAAATCACGGTGAGGCCGGTACCCGTTATGAAGTTCCAGCTTGCCAATTTTAATGGCATAAATGAAGGTTAATTGAATGTCTTTGTAATTTCCGGCAAATGAAAAGAATTTGCCCTCAAGCCACTTCGACAGTATGTCCCTGTCCTTTTTTATTTTCGCCAGCTCGAAATAATCAATGTATTTTATCCAGTATGAATTGTATTCAAGCCTGTCAGCTGTTAGAGGGCCGAATGAAGATATATCTGCAAACAAAATGACATTTTCAGGCCTTTTACCCGGCTTTTCCAAAATCGATTTGAGCTTGTAATAGCTCTGGATATAATTTTCACCGGGAGAACCATAATTGAAGCTGTTTTCCAGGATGTAAGTGTTAACACAATTATGTGAATTACCTAACGAAAGATACTTCAATGTGCCGGTGTAGGCATCAAATTGTTCGTCTTTGGTATTGTTTAACAGGTTATGGACTACAAATCTTTTATAGAGTTGGTCAAGTACGGTGTTGGCTACTATCAGTGCGAGTAGGAACAAAACTATTCTTATGATAAATTGCCTTTTCATATCATGCTTAAAACTGGAAATAGATAAATTCCTGTTGATTAATCATTCCAAATATCAAAATAAAGAAAATAAATCCTAAATATATCGACCACCGGATTATAACCGGCTTGTTTGCTATCATTACGATCAGGTTTTTCCTGGCATGGATTTGTTCGGCCCAAAGAAGGATGATGATGTTAAGTATAACAAAAACAACCTCCTTGTTTTTTAAAATATCAAGAAAAGATTCGATAATGTTTCCAAAGTGAAGCGATCTGCTTATCAACATGAAGCTATCACTAATTGAATTTGCCCTGAAAAAGAATAAAGAAAAACAGAGCAGTCCAAACGTAACGAGTATGCTGTAAAGGTTAAAGAATGCCGGAACTTTTTGAAGGCCAATCAATTGGTTGAAGTTATCCCTGTATCGTTTCGTCAATGAACCGAAAATGATATAGAATGCATGAATTAAGCCAAACACGATAAATGTCCAGTTCGCTCCATGCCATAATCCCATTAAAAGATAGGTGATCAAAATGTTTCGCTGGAGAATCCAATTAAGGATTTTATTATTTTTTTTCGCCGGAAGAGCAAAAAACAGATAATCTCTGAACCATGTTGTTAATGAGATATGCCAGCGTTGCCAAAAATCAGTGATTGATTTGGCAATTAACGGCCTGTTAAAATTAACCATTAAATCATACCCCATTACCCTGGCCGATCCCCGGGCAATATCTGTATAGGCCGAAAAATCACAATAAAGCTGAAAAGCAAAAAGAGCGGTTGCAAGTACAACAGGTACTCCGGTGTGTTCAGTTGGGTTCTCATAAACAGAGCTAACATAAATGCCTATTCTGTCGGCAATAACTACTTTCTTGTAAAAACCCCAGAGCATTAATTTCAACCCACTGATCACCATCTGAGAATTAAAGGTTTTTCTATGGTGAATCTGAGGAAGTAAACGATTTGATCGTTCAATAGGCCCGGCTACCAGCTGCGGGAAAAATGAGACAAACAGCGCAAATTTTCCCAGATGGTGTTCCGGTTTTGTGATGCCCCGGTAAATATCTATCGAGTAACTCATCGTTTGAAAGGTATAAAACGAAATACCTACCGGCAACAAAACCTGGAACGTGGGCACCTGGTAAAATATATTAAACTGATTGAATAATAAGTTAACGCTTTCTCCAAAGAAATTAAAATACTTAAACCCTGCCAGAATCCCTAAATTGACTACTATGCTGAGAATCAGGTATTTTTTCCGCTTGGATTTAACTTTTATCTTCCCCATCCTTAACCCGGCATAATAATCAACCAGTGTAGAAGCCATTATCAATACAATATATTCAGGCTTCCAGCACATATAGAAATAATAGCTCGCCACCAGGAGCAATGCCCAACGCCATTTATGACTGAAAGCATAATAAAGCCCAACAACAATAGGAAAAAAGATAAGGTATTCTAATGAGTTAAAAAGCATGCAACAACCTGTTAGGTTACTGCAAAGTAAATATGTTTTTCCATACTTGACAAAATGTATATTTTTGTACCTGAACAAATTTGTTTTAATCATCCATCAAAAAGGATGACCACCGGATGTAGATAACTTCATTTTATGGTTAGGCAAAGTTTTCTTCAGGATGTAACAAAAGTATTAAGCAGTAATGTTTTTACCATAATTAATGGGTTGATCATAAGTATTATATTATCCCGTCAGCTTGGCCCCTCCGGTTTTGGTTTATATTCTGCCATCCTTGTAGTTCCATTAATTGTAATAAGTATCACCCAGCTTGGAATCAGGGCCTCAGCAATTTATTTTATTGGTAACAAGAAGTACAAGACTGATTTGATTGTTTCGAACATATTGATGATTTTGATCTTTTCTTCCTTGTTAGGTGTAGTTACTGCAGGTGTTGTTTTTTTTGTGATGAATGATGAGAATTTTTCGATTCTAATGATTTTGCTGGTATTACTTATCATACCACCACGCCTTGCTGCTATTCAGATCGGTGGTATCTTTCTTGGCCTGGAGCAGATAAAAAAGGCTATGATGCTTAACTGGCTAACTATTTTCATAAACTTAATAAGTGTTATTGTTCTGGTCTGGATCTTAGCTTTTCAAATCAATGGCGCCTTGCTTTCCATGTTAATCGCATATTGTATCATTACCGGCTGGGCTTTTTTTGTCATTCGTAAAGAACATATTGTTATTTTCAAGCCTGATTTCCATATCATTAAAAACCTTTTAAAGAAAGGAATTGTTTTTGCACTGGCTTTTCTTATCATACAATTGAATTACCGCATAGATATTCTTATTCTCAAAGAACTTGTTTCCCTGAAAGAAGTTGGATATTATTCACTCGGGGCTTCCATTGCTGAGAAGTTGTGGCAGTTGCCACTGGCTATCGGTATTGTGCTGATGAGCCGTACCGCCAATGCAACCGATCAGCAAGCTATTAATATCAGTACGGCAAAGCTTTTCAGGGTGTCGCTAATAGCCGGAGTTATGGCTGCCGGAATATTGTTTGTGATTACGCCTGTTGTTGTCCCTGCTATCTGGGGCAAAGATTTTCAGCCGAGCATCAGGATCCTTCAATTTATTCTTCCCGGTATTTTATTCATCAGTCAATATAGAATTTTGAGCAGCCGCCTATCCGGCATTGGATTGCCACAGATTGCCATATATGTATTTTTTCCGGCTTTAATTATTAATATTGTATTGAATTACTGGTGGATCCCTCTTTACGGAGCTATGGGGGCAGTAATGGCCACTAATGCCAGTTACACATTTGGGTCTATTATATTTTTATTTGTGTATGCTAAGGTTGTGAAAATGCCGGTGTCGGAGATGCTTAGCTACAAAAAAACCGATTTCGATTTTCTGATTGCTTTAAAAAGGAAGTTTCTGTAAATAAATGGAAGATACAAGTAACATACCAATGTTTTTTATTATAGGAAGGCCCCGTTCGGGTACTACCTTATTAAGGCTTTTGTTTGAAGCACATCCTAATGTGATTATTCCGCCTGAAAGTCCTATTATACTGAACCTCTATAAAAAATACGATAAAATATTTCATTGGGATGAGAAAACAATCCTATCGTTGTACCATGATGTGATTAACCAACAATATTTTGATACCTGGTTAATTGACAAAGAAAAATTTAAAGAGAAATTTTTATCATGGCAGGGAGAGACTACTTTTTATGAGCTTATAAAAAAGATCTATTTGAGTTATCCTTCCTTGTTTGAGAAAGGAAAGATCGAATGGATAGGGGATAAAAATCCGGGGTATTCGCTTTATGTAAAACGACTGATAAAAATATTTCCTGAAGCTAAGTTCATTCATATCACCAGAGATTACCGGGATAACTATCTTTCGCTGATTAAGGTAAATTTTGAAGTGCCGGTTGTGCCGCTGGTAATTTACCGGTGGAGATTTGCCGTCCAATTGGTAAAAAAGTTGAAAAGGAAATTTCCGGGCTCATTTTATTCTAGCAGATATGAAGACCTGGTTACGGATACGGAAAAACAAATTAAAGATTTGTGTAATTTTTTACACATTGAATTCAATCAGGATGT
>JAGLWB010000135.1 GCA_023133655.1 Bacteroidales bacterium | reverse complement strand
TAACGAGTATATAAGCACGTTCTTCACTGATGACCCGGGAGATATGGCCCTTGCCAATAGTATCATCTACCAGCAATACAGAACCTGGTCCAAAGGATCGGATTTCGCCATCCGACACCTCAACCTCAAGTTCACCGTAAAGGGTGAAGAGCAGCTGGCGGCGGGGAGATGGGTGCCAGTCGCCATACCAATAGATTCTCAAGACCCATTTTAATCATCAACTTTTTGAATCGCAGATCTGATCTCAGGGAATCAAATGGCGGTGGAGTTGTAATTAAGATCAGGTTGCCATCGCGATCATTATATGCCTTTTCGAACCATTCAAAAGCACTGTCAATCTCACCCAGGCCATGATATATCCCTCCGACCCAAAATGATGACACATAACCTTTTTTTGATCGCTCTTTAAGATCAGCAAGGAATTTATTTGCTTTGTCTTTTTGGCCTGCAAGCGCATAATAGAATCCCAGCACCCCAATATTTGCCACAGCTTGTGCACCTGATTCAAACATCTTTTCACCTTCTGCAATTGCCTCCTTATACATTTTTTTCTGCCCGTACGCATCCATAAGGCAATGATGCCCCATAGGAAAGTTCTTCTGATT
Organism: Bacteroidales bacterium; assembly: GCA_023133655.1. Lineage (GTDB taxonomy): Bacteria > Bacteroidota > Bacteroidia > Bacteroidales > JAGONC01 > JAGLWB01. The sequence goes on along the minus strand of JAGLWB010000135.1, from coordinate 2,884 downwards.
TTCGAGAAGTTTCTCAAAATATTTGATAGCACTATCAAAATCACGTTTATAGATATAGACATACCCAATACGTATTTTAATAAGAAGATTAAGGGGGTCGAGCTCCTGCGCCCTTTGAAGTGTAGCCATGCTTTCGTCAAACTTACCTTCCATAAAACTCCAGTAAAACTCAATCCATTGGTGAGCACTCGTAGAGTTTGGGTTCAGTTCCATGGCTTTCCGAAAGTATTTAATGGTTGATTTGCGGTCCAAATCATAAAACATGGCAACAAGGCCCAATGATACGTATGCTTCAGCCAATGTCGGATCAAATTCAAGGGATTTCAGAGCTGCTTCTCTCGCCTTTGGCATGGTATCTTTAGTAGGTAGAACATCAAAGCCGATGGAAAGAAGGGTGTATGCTTCCGCAAGTGAAGTATATGCAAGGGAATACCGGGGATCTTCCTCAATTGCTTTCTTATAATATTCAATGGCTTTGTCAAGATGCTCAGGCAGGAACTTATTTATGTAGAATCGTCCTCTCAAAAATAAATCGTATGCAGCTAAATTGTCAGGATATCGTTCTTTGTGCAACTTAACCTGCACATTAAAGGTTGCCTTTAGCCGATCGATAATTTTTGCAGTTATCTCTTCCTGTATTGCAAACACATCTTCCAAGTTTCTATCGTACCGTTCTGACCAAAGATGGTAGCCATCCTCAACTTTTATCAACTGGGTGGTTATGCGTAGACGGCTGCCCGCTTTTCTGATACTGCCTTCAACCAGTATTCCCACATTTAATTTCCGGCCAATCTCACGGATATCAGTTTTTTCACCTTTAAAGGCAAAAGATGAGGTCCGGGCTACAACATTTAAATTTTTGATTTTTGTTAGTGCATTGATAAGTTCTTCTGCCATACCCTCACAAAAATATTCCTGCTCAGGATCTGCACTCATATTAATAAAAGGTAATACAGCAATAGAGTTTTCTTTAGTTTTTCCAGGTTCTTTAATTACCGGTTCTGAAAGAATTATTTCTTGCTGTCCGGTGCTAATCGAATAAATCTTTACCGGATGGCTGATATTCTTCAGGATTTTTTCTTCAATAAATACAGCATTAATATCCGTTTTGTTTTTGATATCTTCATAAACCCGCTCCGAAACATAAATGCCACCGGGCTCACCTGCTGCTTCAATCCGGGAAGCTATATTGACCCCATTCCCAAAAACATCGTTTTCTATAACTACAATTTCGCTTATGTGAATTCCAATGCGAACGCTAAACATTGACTCACGACAGCAAACTTCCTGAATGGCTTTTGCACAATTCACAGCATCACTGGAAGTTTGAAATATGGATAATGTCCCATCGCCAATCTCCTTAATAAATTCCCCGGTGAATTGTTGTATCGCCGATTTGTGAATATCACGGTTCTTTTCAAGGACCTTCAGAGCCTTCTTTTCATCTTTCGACATCAAAGCAGAATAGCCGACGATATCGGTAAACATGATTGCGGCGAGTTTGCGTTGCTCTCCCATAAAGAAATGAATTGCGAATCAGGTATAAAGATATGGAATTAACAGGACTTTTCAAAATATTTACTATTCCAGCCTTAGTTAATGGATTTATGGACAAAGGAATTGTTGAAAGAGAGAGCGGGCAAAGGAACATAGGGTTTTGGAAATAGATATTTTTAAAAAGATCAAGGATCGGTACTTTTTATATTATAAAGTTTTCTATTTTTGTGAGATATCGTGTTGAATCATGGGGAAATGTTTGGATTCTGAATTTTAAATATTTGAGTATATGAAAAAAAATATTTTAATTCTTGCGGGAATTGTAATTCCCTTTTTATTATTTAACTCTTGCAAAAAGGAGTGTGATTGCGATGATGATATATCTATATATCAATCATGGACAAGGCTGGTTGTTGATGCCGATGGTTTAGAGTTTATGGCCGAGCTCAAAATAAATACCAACAATTCCTTTGATTTTATTTTGCTGGAGAATGCTCCTGGTCATACTAATACTACAGCAACAATCTCATTTTCGGGCAATCTAATGCATGTTGATGATGATGATTGCGAAAACAGAGGAATTTACGAGTATGCTATGGGCAAGGAAACGCTTTCTTTAATCGCAAAAGATGATGATTGCGAACCGCGTGTTATCGCTCTGCAGGGTATCTGGCACAAGAAATAGTGCCCTACGCTTTCAGGGATGCTATCAGGGTCTCCATCCCTGTTCCAGGATTTAAGAACTGAGGAATTATTGAAATAGATTGACGATTTCTTAATTCATTAATATATCCCTGTTTTTCATCTTCCGACATAAGCCGTGTGTAGCCGAAACTATCGGTGAACATGATGGCGGCGAGCTTTCTTTGCTCTGTCATTCCTTAGGTTTAATCAGTTCAACATAAGGTGGATAATCATACAATGATGCAAAATCTATAATCTCATGAAGGGAATAATAGTCGAATCCGTGGGCAATGGCATCTCGCAGCAATTGAATAGCAAATTCTTTATCACCTGATAATGCAGCAATACGGGCCCGCCAGCAGGTATGTCTTCCAAACAGATAGGGCCGGGCCGGATTTACCAGAAGTATGCATATATTTTCAGCTTTTGTTTGATCTCCTGTCCGTGCGGCAATCGCTCCAAGATATCCCAGATAATCAATATTGCCTGGCTCTTCCTGTGCCAGCTTTTCAAATATCTCCCGCGATTTATCCAATTGATCTGCAACATAATATGCCTGGGCCAACTCAAACCTGTGATTATCATCTGGATGGGCCTGATACCATTCTATAGCATGTGTGACTGCTGCCTTTGATTCTTCCAGATATCCATGAACGCCCAGTTCTGTGGCAGTCCACAGCATCAGGTAGGCCGGATTCCAGTA
>JAGLWB010000134.1 GCA_023133655.1 Bacteroidales bacterium | reverse complement strand
GATCGTGGATTTACCGGTCATGAGCACCTTGATGCCTTTGAGCTTATAAACATGAATGGCAGAGTGTACGATCCTATGTTAGGAAGGATGTTAAGTCCGGATAACTTTGTACAAGCCTCAACATACTCACAGAACTACAACAGGTACAGCTATGCATTGAATAACCCTTTGGTGTATACGGATCCGGATGGAGAGTTTTTTGTAATAGATTCTTGGTTAGTTGGCTTTATACATGGTTTCTTTAGTTCAGGTAATAATCGTTTCAGGAATGCATGGAAGGGTGCGAACCATAGAGCCGGAAATGATGCTAAAATTTGGGGCGGTTTATTTGTAAGCGACCCAAACAAATCTTTTGGAGGCAGAGTTTGGGAAACTGTATCAAGATTTACATGGCAATTACCGCAAACAGTTGGAGGCTTCATGACATCACACAGTTATAATTTTTTTGGATTATCAGGTGGTGTTGAATCTGTTGATTACAAATATGGATCTACGGTTGTTAAAACACGAAATGATGGATGGGGAGGAGTTACTCAAGGTAGCTTTATCGTTGGAGATAATTCAATTGAAGCCGATGCAAATAATTCATTATTCCAACATGAATACGGGCATTACATACAAAGCCAAAGTATGGGTTGGGCTTATTACCCTAGAATTGGAATTCCAAGTATTCGCAGCACTGGTGTTCATGATTTCCATCCTGCTGAACAAGATGCCAACCGAAGAGCGTTTTTGTATTTTAATGAACATGTTGATGGGTTTTATGATGTAAATATGTTTGATAATAGGGGCTGGGATTTTTGGAGAAACCCATTGGATGTAAATGGCTCAAATACGAGAGGTCAAATTGTAGATTACAGAAATCCCAATCATCTTACTTCACTGGATAAAATAAGAGTACGGGCAAAATGGTATGATCATGCGAGTTGGCTGCTTTTACCAATTGGAGGACCAGTTTGGGTAGGTTTAATTAACGCTGGAATTTATAACCGATAAAATTTTCAACTATGAAACCAATGTTTATATCATTTTTATGCCTAATACTTTTATCAGCATCTACATGTAAAAAAGAGGGAGTGGATTGTCATCATGATTTAATCGTTTTAAACAACTCTAATGATACAATAATATGTGCTATAAAATCTTATTATGATAATTTATGTAAAATAGATGGGCCTGAACTTAAGCCTAATCAGAGTTATACTTTTAATCTCTTAAGAACTTGTTGGGAAGAAGAACTTTCTAATGGTCAAAAACAAGAATTTTATATTGTTGACCCAGCCAATTATAATATTCCTGGTGTATTTTATGATTGTGATTCAATAGAGATTAAAAATACGGTTTTAAAGCATTATGAATTAACCCTTCAAGACTTGCAAAATGCGAACTGGACAGTAACTTATCCATAAAAGTAAAAAGCCTCGGTTTTCCGGGGCTTTTAAACGATCCAGGAAATAGTTATAACTGCTCAGTATGGTAGGGTAAGTTTCACAGGATAAGATATTTGAGGCCAAAGCAACTTCAGTCATTAGGGGAAAAGAACAAGATTAATTTAACGCATCATTAATCTGGGGTTTAATACCATTTATTGTATAATTAACAAAAATTTTAAACATGAAAACAGTAACTTCAATCACAATTGCACTTATTATTGCTCAAAGCAATCTCTTTGCCCAGGTAAATACCCCGGAATTGAGCATGAATGATTTACAGAACAACTCGTTAATAGCAGAGAGTTACGATAATCAAATTTTCAGTCCTCTTAACCCAACACAGGACAGCAATGTAACATTACTCGGCAAATGGCCTTATGGGCGATGCTATCAGGGTATTGTTGTAGGTAATTATGCTTTTATTGGAAACGGCAGTATGATGGAAATATTGAATGTGTCGGATCCGGCCACCCCGGTACATGTCGGAGAAGTTAATACTCACTCTGTAGTGTCGGATATCGCTGTAGCAGGAGATTATGCTTATGTGGGTACATATAAAAAAGGTTTGCGTATTATTGATATTACCACACTATCAGAGCCAATAGAAGTTGGATTTTTTGAAATGACAGAAACAGCAGCAGGTGTTTGTGTATCTGGAGATTATGCATTTGTTGCAAATGAAATAAATGGTATAAGATTAATTGATGTTAGTTCGCCAACTAATCCCACTGAAGTTGCTGGTTTTAATACCAACGGCCCTGCATATGGTCTTTGTTTATCGGGTAATTATTTGTATGTAGCCGATTGGTTTGGTTTTCTTATCATCGATGTAAGCAATCCTTCCGAACCAACGCAAGTAGTATATCTTGATATTCAAGGTTATGCTTTTGGTATTGATGTATCGGGAAATTATGCTTATATCGCAAAATACTGGGACGGAATGCGTATTTTCGATATCAGTTCTCCGGCAAATCCTGTAGAAATAGGCTCTATAGATACAGAAAGAAGATCTTATAATGTATTTGTTTCAGGAGATTATGCATATGTTGCAGATGAGGAAACTGGTCTTTACATAATTGACATAAGCGTACCTGCAAATCCTGAAATAACCGGCATATTTAATACAGATGCCTTTGCATTTAATGTATTTGTTCAAAATGATGTTGCGTATGTTTCTGATATTGCAAGTTTTCTAATTTTAGATGTCAGTACACCTTCCGTTCCAACAGAAATCGGGGTTCATTATACCGCAGATTTGACAAAGGAAGTTTTTGTATCCGGAAATTATGCTTATACTGCCTCTTTCTATGCAGGTATGTATATTGTTGATATTAGCATACCATCAGCCCCTGTGGAAGTGGGCTATATTAATACTCCCGACAGGGCAAGATGTGTTTATATTGCAGGAAACTATGCTTATGTAGCTGATTATGAAGCCGGTTTACGTATTATTGATGTAAGCGTTCCTTCGAACCCTGTTGAAATTGGATCATATGATACAGATGGACTTTCAAACGGTGTTTTTGTAGCTGGAAATTTTGCTTATCTGGCTGATAATGACAATGGATTACGAATAATCGATGTAAGTATTCCACAGACACCGGTTGAAGTAGGATTTTTCGACAACGCAGACGATGCCGAAAGTGTTTATGTATCCGGAAATTATGCTTATGTGGCTGATGGCATGTATGGATTTTATATTGTCGATATCAGTATTCCGTCAAACCCTTTATTTGTAAAATATCTACAATTTGAAGGTTATGCTCAGGATGTTGTTATTTCGGGTGATTATGCTTATGTTGCCATTGATCAAGCGGGTATGATAATTTTAGATATTAGTGATCCTTATAATCCTTTTGAAGTTGG
>JAGLWB010000133.1 GCA_023133655.1 Bacteroidales bacterium | reverse complement strand
TTAAAAGTTAGATTCTAATTCTTACAATATTTTTTCATATCATTATTACCTACGTTCTCAAATCTTAATTATTAATAAAAATTTAAAATTATGAAACGAATTCTACTTTCATTTGCATTTTTCGGCCTTTTAGTCATGATTGCATTTGCGCAGGCACCGCAGGCATTCAAGTACCAGGCCATTGCCAGAGATCATGATGGCAATATTCTTTCCAATCAACAGATCAGCGTTGAAGTAAAACTTATACAGGGCAGCAACCGCGAAGTGGCTGTTTACAGTGAGCAACATTTTACCACAACCAACGATTTCGGACTGATCAACTTAACCATTGGCCAGGGCGTTGAAAGAACAGGTGATTTCAGAAATATTGACTGGGGTAGCGATAGTTACCTGGTTGAGATCTCCTTAGATGAATCAGGAGGTACTGACTTTGAAGTGATGGGAACAGCACAATTGCTCTCCGTTCCTTATGCGCTTTATGCTAAAGAAGCAGGGTCCGACTCCCGTGAAAACGACCTCGACTGGGGTAAACGTTTAAACGATAAACTGGATGTCTATACCGGGACAGGAAATGGATATCCTGACGGCAATGTAGGTATAGGCACCTTTATACCTGAAGGGAAATTGCATGTAAAACACGCCTATGGATTTTCATCCGTTTTCAGAAGAGTGAATAATTATTGGGCTTCTAACGCTTTATTTCTACTCCAAAGAACCAGAGGCTCAGGTGATATTTTATCTCCTGTTCAAGAAGGTGACAGGGTTGGACAGATAAGATTTGAGGGGTATCATGGGATTATAGGCGGTAATAGCCTTTACGGATATCCTTCAATTATCATAAGTCAAGTAGCCGGCCCTCTTCAAAATGATATAGTACCTGGAAATTTACAATTCTGGACAACTGACACTCTGGGAATTTTAGGTGAACGGTTTCGGATTTCTGGTGCAGGGTATTTGGGAGTAGGTACTCTCACCCCCTCCTCAATGTTACATGTAAATGGTGATTTCAGGTTGTTGCAAGGTACATCAGTCTATGAAATATCCACTGATTCCACACTAATTGATGAAAGTCACGATGCTGTCGTTACCGAAGGAGCTATTAAATGGTATGTTGACAATAAGCTTTTGGGCGACGGATTATTGTGGAATAATGTGCTGATCCGTTTTGACAGTATAAATAAAAAATTGATCAACAGCACAGTATTTGATTATGACACACATGTTCATGTCCATAATAACCTTATTGTAGACGGCGATATGGATGTAGCTGGTACTGTTGATCTTAGTTCTCCCGGACTAAATACCAATGTTCGTGGTAAATTGAATGTAGCTCAGCAAGCTACTTTTAATCATACAGTAGATGTTATTGATTCAACACGATTGCATGGAACCCTTGAAGTAGATGGCATTGCTAAATTTCTTGCTGCTGTAAATTCAACAAATAAAGATAATGGAGCTGTGATTGTTGAAAATGGTGGAATAGGAGTTGAACAGCAAATTACTTCAGGTACAGATATCTGGGCGTACCACAGGCTGATAAGTGGAAATACTATCACAATCGATGGTACCCTTAATCCAGGTAGCATTGAAGAGTCACATGGAAAAATAACTTTTGTGGATGATACTATCCATACAGACGGGGCCATCGGTGTTGGCACGCTCTTCCCAAAAGCAGAAATACATGTTACAAAAGATAATGGTGTTATTGCTGAAGGTTCATTTGGTTCAGGAATACTCGGCGTTGAAGGCGCTGGTGTTCGCATGCTCTGGTATCCTAATAAGGGTGCCTTCCGGGCTGGTTTAGCAAATGATACTTCTTGGAATGATGTGCATATTGGAAATTATTCAACTGCATTTAATGAAAATGCTATAGCCAGTGGCGAAGCTTCTTCTGCATTTGGACGCTCAACTATTGCGAGCGGTGAAGCATCATTGACTATGGGCCGCAAATCAGTTGCAAGCGGTAAGTCCTCTGTTGCCATGGGCAGGTCAACAATTGCTAGTGGTGATGCATCATTGGCTATGGGCCGTTTATCAGAAGCTAGTGGTAATAGTTCAGCGGCATTGGGCCGTAGCTCACAAGCTAGTGGAGAAGCCTCCTTTGCCATCGGAAACAGCGATACTGCAACTGCAGAGGCTGCAATTGCGATGGGATATTCCACAAAATCTCTTGCTGCTTATGCTACTGCAATGGGATATCAAACAGTAGCCAGCGACACTGCTGCTACTGCCATGGGACAAAACACTTTAGCTTCAGGTTATACCTCAACCGCATTAGGTTATGGATCAGTGGCTAGCGGAGATTATTCTTTTGCAGCCAGTTACGAAGACACAGCCAGTGGTATATATTCACATGCTATGGGATATCAGTCTGCCGCTATTGGTGAAGCTTCTATGGCTGCCGGACGCAAAACACGTGCAGTGGGCAAATATACTACTGCCTTAGGTGACTCAACAACTGCTCAGGCTGATTGGTCAACAGCATTGGGATATGCTACTTTCGCCAATGGTTATGGCGCGATGGCCATGGGTAACTATTCCAGGGCAACAGGCAATAGCGCTACTGCCATGGGATATAAAACAACAGCCAGTGGCCATGCCTCCACTGCTATGGGTGATTCTACTGAGTCTTTCGGACTTTATTCAACCGCAGCAGGCTACCATACCCTTGCAAGTGGTATAGCAGCCACATCTTTAGGATATGGCTCAGTTGCCAGTGGCGATTATTCCTTTGCAGCCAGTTACGAAGACACAGCCAGTGGGATATATTCACATGCTATGGGATATCAGTCTGCCGCTATTGGTGAAGCTTCTTTGGCTGCCGGACGCAAAACACGTGCAGTGGGAAACTTTACTACTGCTTTAGGTGACTCAACAACTGCTCAGGCTGATTGGTCAACAGCTTTGGGATATGCCACCTTCGCCAACGGTTATGGCGCAATGGCTATGGGTAATTATTCCAGGGCAACAGGCAATAGCGCTACTGCCATGGGATATAAAACAACAGCCAGTGGCCATGCCTCCACTGCTATGGGTGATTCTACTGAGTCTTTCGGACTTTATTCAACCGCAGCAGGCTACCATACCCTCGCAAATGGTATAGCTACTACATCTTTGGGATACGGCTCCGTTGCCAGTGGAGATTATTCACTCGCAGGAGGATATTATTCTAATGCTACAGGGGATAAATCTTTTGCTTTTGGATCTTATGTAAACAGTAAAGGGGCACATTCTGTAGCTTTTGGAAATGGTTCTATTGCTAATGGAGAAGCTTCCTTTGCCGGAGGTTATCAGTCCAATGCCAGTGGTAACTATTCCTTTGCATATGGCTATCAGCCTTACGCCAATGGCATCTATTCCGTTGCCATGGGTGTTCAGGATACAGCCAGTGGAACAGGTGCTGTTGCCTTTGGGGTTAACACAGATGCTTTGAACGTAGGGGCCTTTGCAGCCGGTAGCTCTACAAGGGCTGCAGGAAGCAGTTCCACAACCTTTGGTTTTGAAACATTTGCTTCTGCTCCAAATGCAATGGCAACAGGATATCAAACGAAAGCTACTGGCCATACATCAACTGCTATGGGTTACCAATCTGTTGCAAGCGGTGATTATTCATTTGCTGCCAGCTATCAGGATTCAGCGACAGCACAATATGCCCATGCAATGGGATATCAAACCCTCGCTTCCGGAGAAGCTGGTATGGCATTCGGATACCAGGCAGAAGCAAGTGGATCCCACTCTTTTGCAGGTGGTGATAATACCCACGCTGCAGGTACTGCATCCACAGCCTTTGGATATAACAGTTATGCAGGTAATGGAGGCAATCCTCCAGTAGACGGAGGATCCAGTAATTATTCTTTTGCAGCTGGTTATGCTGACACAGCATCCGGAGAAGGTTCCGTTGCCATGGGTTATGGAAACAAAGCCCTTTCTGATTTTTCAGTAGCTATGGGCTATCAGTCATATGTTAACAGTATTATTGAAGAAACTGCCGGTGCAGCGATCGGATACCAGGATTCTGTGTTACACAGTTATGGTTTTGCTACCGGATATCAAACAATCGCTCGCGGAATTGCTTCTTCGGCAATTGGCTATCAGTCTGTTGCTAATGGTTCGTATTCGTTGGCTGTGGGTCGTCATGACACGGCTTCAGGCTGGGACGCCATAGCCATGGGACGTGAAGCATTGGCCATTGGCACTACTGCTGCATCCATAGGTTATAGAACAGAAGCCGCAGGAAATGCCTCTCATGCAACAGGGTATAATTCAAAGGCTGATGGTATTGCTTCAACTGCTATGGGTTTTTACACATTAGCTGGGGGTGATTATTCATTTGCCATAGGCATACAGGATACAGCTTCAGGTCATAGATCAGTTGCCATGGGCGACAGAACTACTGCTTCCGGGTATGCTGCCACTGCATTGAATTATCTTACCACAGCTTCAGGAGAAGCATCTCTTGCAGGTGGTAAATCAACAATAGCATCAGGCAACTACTCATTTGCAATGGGTGAACTGGATACCGCTTCTGCTCCGCACTCTGTTGCTTTTGGTTATAAAACCAAAGCTGATGATAATACTGCTTTCGCTTCAGGACAATGGACCTACGCATCGGGAGATGCCGCTTTTGCAGGTGGTAGTCATTCTGCTGCACTTGGAAATTATTCTTTCGCTTTTGGTGATTCAGATACAGCATATGCTTCAAATACAGTAGCTATGGGTAATCATAACAAAGCTGTAGGCCAGAATGCTGTGGCTTTTGGAGATTACAACTATTCTTCCGGAACAAGTTCATTTACCGGAGGTTCTCACTCAGCTGCTACTGCTGCTTATGCATTTGCTTTTGGTGAAAGAGATACAGTTACCGGCGCCTGGTCTGTTGCAATAGGAAGGAATAACAGGGCTACGGGGCAATATGCTGTAGCTTTAGGTGGATATAATACGGCTTCCGGACAGAACTCCTTTGCCGGCGGTAATTTATCAGTAGCTTCTGCAGGTACTTCTTTCGCTTTTGGAGAACAGGATACTGCTTCCAATACATATGCTGTAGCATTTGGTTATAAGTCAAAAGCTACGGGAGAGGCTTCATTTGCTGAAGGCAAAGTAGCGCTGGCTAGTGGCAATTATTCAGTAGCTATGGGTGATGGTGTCACTGCCTCAGGTGGTAGTTCAGTTGCCTTTGGCTGGGGAACAGAAGCACATGGCACTAGTTCCTTTGCTTTTGGAAAAGATACATATGCCAATGGATCTAATTCCTTTGCCGGTGGTGAATTCTCTCTGGCAAATGCCAATTTCTCTTTTGCCATGGGTGACAGGGATACAGCCTTTGCTGCTAATTCCTTTGCCCTGGGTTTTCATACCAAAACAAATAGCGGGGCTGAAGCAGCTTTTGCCCTTGGGCAATATTCAACAGCCAATGGTGATGCTTCTATAGCCGCTGGTATACGTACTTATGCCGGAGGTACCTATTCTTTTGCTATGGGTGAAAAAGACACAGCCAGTGCCACAAGATCAGTAGCCTTTGGATACGAAACCAAAGCCACTCACGCTGATGCATTTGCTATTGGCTATCAAACCAGATCAGCAGGTAATGCATCCTTTGCTGGTGGACGTAGTTCACAAGCTAGTGGTAATTACTCCTTTGCTATGGGTCAAAATGACACAGCCACAATGCCAAGCTCAGTTGCCTTTGGATACAATACCAAAGCTACCAATGATTGGGCATTTGCAATGGGCCATCAAACTATTTCTGGTGGTGATGCATCATTGGCTGCCGGCTATAATTCTCATGCAATAGCTGACTACTCCAGGGCAATGGGACATAGTGATACAGCCAGAGGAACGTATGCGACTGCCATGGGACAAGGAATAAATGCCAGAAGCATGAATGTGACCTCTATTGGACGTTTTAATCTTGGAAACGGAAGTATGGCTAACTGGAATGCCACAGATCCCATATTTGAAATAGGTATTGGCACAAATAATGCCAATCGTGCTAATGCCATGACCGTTTATAAAAACGGTAGCGCCACCATGGTGGGACCGGTTACCATCACAGACGCAACTGAATCAACCACAACCACAACAGGTGCCTTGATAGTTGCAGGCGGTATTGGGGCAGGTAAAAACATCAATGCCGGTGGTACAGTTGCCAGTGGTGCTACTATTACCATGGACGGTACTTACACTACTACAACCTGGGCCAGTACTTTAGACGATTCGGATTTTAACCGGATCCACTTTATGACGGATACATTAACCACGTTAGGATGGCTAGGAATTGGTACAACTGACCCGGCCGGTGGCATTGACAATGATTATGAGACCTTCCTCGATCAGACCAATATTAATACCGACGATGGTGACCTGTCTGTAACAGGAAGCCATGATGTTGATGTTAATGTAGGAGGTTATATCTCATTAGATGCAGGAGCATCTTCCAATTTTTCAACTACAGGTATCCTCACACTATCTGGTGCTGTACATGTCACCAGCCCAAGCCTTATCAGACTCACCAATACAACTAATCCAACTACCATTGCTACCGGTGCTCTTACAACTCTTGGAGGCATGGGAATCGCAAAGGATGTTTATATTGGTGGATTACTTAATATCGCTGGTGCCCTTGACGTGGATGGTTTAGCTAGATTTAATAACGGTGTAGACGTAGATCAGGGGTTAACTATTAACACTGGAGGGCTTTCAGTTCTTGCAGGTGGAGCAAATATTGTAGGTGGTTTTGTTGTAACAGGTCCAAGCACATTTAATGGTAACATTACTCTTTATGGTAACTTGGTAGCTACAGGCCTTGTTCAGGGTAGCACCCTCATATCTACTGGTAAAATTTCAGCAGCAAGTTCTGAAAATGCTAACATAAACCCGCTCAGTGGTGCTCTGAATATTCAAGGTGGAGCTTATATAAACAAAGACCTGTGGGCTGATAATATTGTTGCTAGAAGTACAGCTGCTTCGACAAGCTGTACTACAGGTGCTTTAATTGTAGGTGGTGGTGCAGGTATCGGAGGTGATCTGTATGTATGTGGTAATATTTCCGGCACATTCTATGGCGACCTTTATGGAAATGTTACAGGTGATATCTATGGAGATGTAACAGGGACACTGTTTGGTAATGTTGGCGAACCAGGAGATTGCTATACGGCATACCTGGATAGCGTGATCGGTTGTTCACCAATAGTCTTTAGTGCCGACTCATTCAATTTTACTGGAGGTGAAGTTGGTATAGGAGTTACAAACCCATCCGAAGCACTTGATGTTAATGGGAATATCCATACAAGTGGAAGCATTACTGTTAGCGGTAACACGACCATGAATGGGGCTCAGTATGTGAATGCAAATGCAACTTCTAGCTGGCATGTCGGAGGTGATCCTGTAGTGCTAAGAGACTCAGATTTTTTTGTAGTGCATGATTTAAACACTAATGATTCAATTCAAATTCCAGACCCAAGTTCTTATTCTGGGAGGGTCTTAATGGTTAAGAATATGAATACTAGTGATGTTTTCATTAAGGTTATTTGTAGCACTTCAACCATTATTTCTTCAGGTGGTACAAATACCGCCACATCTGTTTCTGTGACACAAGGTAACACCAGAAGATACACTTCTGACGGAACTTACTGGTATGAATCTTATTAGATAACACATTCTTACAAGGGTTAACATTGTTTAACTAACCCACATTCTGGGCTGTCCCCAAAGGTAAATATTCCTTAAGGACAGCCCTTTTTTGTGGGCCCACCCGGACAGGAGGAATTAGGCGATTGTCGATTGGGCGATTGTCGATTTTCGATGTGTTTTTTTTTATCTTTGCGTATTCTACAACCCCAATTAATCAAATCAGGCAATGAAAAACTTCTTTTTATTAATCTCCTTATTTTTTGCTTTTCATTTTCAATTCGCACAGGCACAAGACCTTCATGAAAACTCTTTTAACTGCTTCTCAATATTGGTTGGGAAAGAGGCCAGTAAAGATGGTTCTGTTCTTTTTGCACATAATGAAGATGATTACGGTACCAGAATCGTAAACTGGTATAAAGTACCAGAAAAGAACCATGGCCTGGAAGAAACGATCTTACTCAAAAATGGTGGGGAAATTGATCAGGTAACAAAAACCTTTAGCTATCTCTGGCTGGAAATGCCTGAAATGGAATTCTCGGATGGGTTCATGAATGAATTCGGTGTAACCATCGCTTCAGATGCATGCAGATCAAAAGAAGATAATCCGGCACTCGTTGACGGTGGTATTGGGTATGGGTTAAGAAGGATTATGGCTGAAAGAGCACAAACAGCTAAAGAAGCTGTTAAAATTGCAGGAAGATTAGTTGAAGAAAAAGGATATTCCAGCTCAGGCCGGACCTATTGTATTGCAGGCCCGGACGAGGCTTGGGTTTTGTCCATCGTAAATGGGAAACATTGGGTAGCACAACGCGTTCCTGATGATGAAGTAGTGGTGATCCCTAATTATTATACCATCAGAGAGGTTGATCTGAGTGATACGGTTAACTTTCTGGGATCATCTGACTTAATTCAATATTCTACTGACCGTGGATGGTATAATCCTGCACAAGATGGGAATTTTATATTCAGAAACGTATATGGCGAACCAGGATCTATAAATCACAAGGATAATATTTTGAGGATGTGGAGAGGAGTAAATATGTTATCAAATGATGAATTTGACCTTGATGCTCAGTTTCCCTTTTCCTTTCACCCCCAAAAGAAAATATCTCTATCTGACCTGATGCAAGTATTAAGAGACCATTACGAAGGAACAGATATGGACTTAACAAATAATTACCTGGAAAAAAACCCGCATGAAACTGAAAACCGGACAATATGTTGTTCTTCAACTCAATATGGATTTGTTGCGCAACTTCGAAGCAACTTACCCGCTTATATCGGATCAGTTATGTGGCTGGCTCCTTACCGCCCCTGTGTGCATCCCTTCTTTCCATGGTATGCCGGGATAACTGAAATACCGGATGGTTTTTACAGGGGTAATTTTACCAGCGCCGGAGAGGAGCATTTTAGTCCTGCTGTAAATTTGTACGAAAATAATGATTCGCTTGCCTATTGGTCATTCTATAAGAATGCAGAAATGATAGATCAGGATTATGGTAATCTTATCAAAAATGTTCAAAAGAAAAACGCCAGGCTTGAAAGCAAATGGATTGAAGAGCAGTCGGCATTTGAAACAATGTTATTAACAAAATACTCCAACAACCCTGATACCATAAAAGAGCTTTTAACCAGACAAACTGCTAAATATGCAAATGATGTTTGGAAAATGGTCAAATGAGTTGGGTGTTAAACAGTTGTCGGGCACCTATAGGTGTCCGACAAATGAAATATCTAAATATCTATCCAAATGAAAAAAAAACGACTACTACCCCTCCTTGGCTTGATTTTACTCTTCTCCTGCACACCGGATAAATACGAAGATTATACCATTTTCGTTGATCCATTTATTGGGACAGGAGGTCACGGGCATACATACCCGGGAGCAACCTGGCCATTCGGCATGGTGCAATTAAGTCCTGACACAAGGCTGGCCGGATGGGATGGCTGTTCAGGATACCATTATTCCGATCATGTTATTTATGGTTTTAGCCATACACATTTAAGTGGAACAGGCGTTCCTGATTATGGGGATATCCTGTTGATGCCAACAATAGGCAAGATTCACCTGAATAATGGTTCAGAAACAGAAATCGACCAGGGGTATGGTTCAAGATTCAGGCATGAAACAGAAATAGCATCTCCGGGATATTATGCTGTCAGGCTTGATGACTATCAGATCGATGTTGAACTAACCGTTACTCCCAGAACTGGTTTTCATAAATATATCTTTCCGGCCACAGATGAGGCGAATATAATTTTAGACCTGGAACACAGGGATAAAGTTATTGAATCGGAAATAAGGATCATCAACGATCATGAAATTGAAGGCTTTCGCCGGTCTGATTCCTGGGCTAAAGACCAGCATATATACTTTATTGCCCAATTTTCTCAACCCTTCGACACTTCCGGTATTGCCATGAATGACAAGATTCTGAATGATACGATGTATGCAAAAGGGAATGCGCTTAAGGCATTTTTTCGCTTTAATACTCAAAAAAACCAACAGATTCTTGTAAAAGTAGGTATCTCGGCGGTTAGTATTGAAGGGGCAAGAAAAAACCTCGATTATGAACTTCATGGCTGGAATTTTAATGTAGCTAAAAAAGTAGCACATGAGGCATGGCACAAGGTGCTAAAAAAGATTAAGGTTAAAGGCGGAACGACTGAACAAAAAAAGACCTTTTACACTGCTTTATATCACGCTTTTCTGGCACCAAATTTATTCATGGATGTTGATGGGCAATATAGAGGCACAGATCTCAACATTCATACTGCAAATAATTTCACAAACTACACAGTATTTTCGCTATGGGACACTTTCAGGGCAGAACACCCTCTTTTTACAATTCTTGAAGAAAAACGAACTGTTGATTTCATTAAAACAATGCTGGCCCAATATAAAAACGGGGGTCAGTTGCCTGTGTGGGAACTGGCGGGCAATTACACAGGTTGCATGATCGGTTATCATTCCATTCCGGTTATAGTTGATGCATACATGAAAGGAATTAGGGACTTTGATGCCTCTATAGCAATGAATGCAATGAAGCATAGCGCTGAACAGGAGCACCTGGGATTGAAATATTATAAGAAGAAAGGGTATATCCCATCAAATAAGGAAGGTGAATCCGTTTCAAAAACGTTAGAATATGCCTA
>JAGLWB010000132.1 GCA_023133655.1 Bacteroidales bacterium | reverse complement strand
TAACGATATGCGAGGTAATGTTCGATATGCGATTTTAACGATATGCGAAGTGATTTAGAATTTGTATTATCAATTTTTCTGTTCAAAACAGGGTCACAAAATAGTCTGTTTTGAATTAACAGTTGTTAACCAAATATTTAATCATATGAACAGAATAGATTTAGAAGAACGATTGATAAATTTTACGGTATTAATTTATAACCTTACTGATAACCTGCCTAAAACAAAAACAGGATATTATTTCTCTGACCAGATAATGCGTTCAGCATCTTCATCGGCCTTAAATTTTGGTGAAGCCCAAAGTGCCGAATCTAAAAAAGATTTTATTCATAAAATAAAAATCGTTTTAAAAGAATTGCGGGAAACAATGATTGGTTTAGCAATTATTGATCGTACTGGTTTAAACAAATCGAAAAACATTCTTGAAAAAGCAGTAGATGAAAACAATCAACTTATTGCAATCTTTGTAAAAAGTGTTGAAACTGCCCAAAAGAAATATTTAGCTCAAAAAACCAGGAAATGATATACGATATTCTAATTCATTTCGCATATCGTTAATCAGTATTCGGATATCGTATATCATTATCTCACCTCGCTTCCATTCGAAAACACATCATCCGGAGAAATAAAAGACAACCTACCATCCTTATCTTCCGCCATCAATATCATCCCCTGCGACTCAATGCCCTTAAGCTTGCGGGATGCAAGGTTGACTAAAATACAAACCTGCTTGCCTATGATATCTTCCGGCTGATATTGCTCGGCAATTCCCGACACCACGGTCCTTTTGTCGATACCGGTGTCAACAACCAGCTTCAACAACTTCTTTGTCTTTGCCACTTTTTCCGCCTCAAGAATAGTACCAATGCGTACATCCATTTTGATCCAGTCGTCAAAAGCAATGTTTTCTTTGGCAGGAGAAATTGTCTCTTCTTTAGCCTCATTTTCTTGTTTTGTCTCAAGCAATTTTTGTACCTGCTTCTCAATCACATCATCTTCTATCTTCTCAAAAAGGAAAGATGGTTTGTTAAGCTGATGGCCTGGCACTAAAAGATCTGTTCTCCCGGCGTCATTCCATTTATGAACCGGAATATCCAACATCTTTGCCAGCTTTATGGAAGAAAAAGGGAGAAAAGGTTCTGCAAGAATTGTCAGATTTGCACATATTTGAAGTGAGATATTCAAAATTGTTTTCACCGAAGCTTCGTCGGTCTTGATCAGCTTCCATGGTTCTGAGTCGGTAAGGTACTTGTTACCCAATCGTGCCAGGTTCATCATTTCTGTAAGCGCTTCACGGAAACGAAAATTATCTAATGCGTTGCCGATCTTTTCAGGGAATTGTTTTATCTCATGCAATACCCGTTGGTCATTATCGGTAAATGCACCGGGTTCAGGCACTTTCCCGTCAAAATATTTCTGTGTTAAAACAAGTGTACGGTTGACAAAATTACCCAAAATGGCAAGCAGCTCATTGTTGTTCCGGGCTTGAAAATCCCGCCAGGTAAAGTCATTGTCTTTAGTCTCCGGTGCATTGGTGGTCAGGACATAACGAAGCACATCCTGTTTGCCTGGAAATTCCTCAAGGTACACATGTAGCCAAACAGCCCAGTTTCGTGAAGTGGATATTTTGTCGTTCTCCAGGTTCATAAACTCAAAAGCAGGAACATTATCAGGAACGATATACGACCCTTCCTGCTTTAACATTGATGGAAACATAATACAGTGGAATACAATATTGTCTTTCCCAATGAAATGGATCAGGCGGGTATCTTTATCTTTCCAGTATGGTTTCCAGTCTTTTCCTTTCTCCTTAGCCCATTCTTTTGTGGCAGAAATATAGCCAATGGGGGCATCAAACCAAACATACAAAACCTTTCCTTCTGCTTCTTCTAACGGTACTTTAACACCCCAGTCAAGATCGCGGGTCACAGCCCTGGGCTTCAGGCCAAGGTCAATCCATGATTTACACTGGCCATAAACATTCGGTTTCCAGTCAGCCTTATGGCCCTCGATGATCCATTCACGCAACCAACCCTGATACTTATCCAGGGGCAGGTACCAGTGTTTCGTCTCCTTTTTTATGGGGATGGCGCCGCTAAGGGCCGATTTGGGTTTAATAAGTTCGGTAGGGCTCAATGACGTACCACAGTTTTCACACTGATCACCATAAGCTTTTTCATAACCGCAATGTGGACACGTACCTGTTATGTACCGGTCGGCAAGGAAAACTTTGTTCTCTTCATCATAATACTGAAGGGAGGTCTTTTCAATAAATTCACCTTTGTCATAAAGGGTTTTAAAAAACTCAGCTGCTGTTTCGTGATGTATTGGGGCAGATGTTCTCGAGTAAACATCAAAGGAAATACCAAAGTCTGCGAATGCTTTTTTGATCATTTCATGGTATTTATCTACAATCTGCTGTGGTGTTACGCCTTCATTTCTGGCTTTTATGGTGATGGGGACGCCATGTTCGTCTGAGCCTCCGATATAGATTACGTCTTCTCCTTTCGATCGAAGATATCGAACATAGATATCGGCGGGCAGGTATACACCGGCAAGGTGCCCGATGTGTATCGGACCATTAGCATATGGCAGGGCAGAGGTTACGGTAGTCCGTTTGTACCAGCGATCATTATCTTTCATACTCTTTGATGGTTATATCTTTCGTATCCTAATAGTGAAAAATTCCGGACAAAGTTAAAAAATGTGTGGTACAAATCGGGAGTTTTCGGATTAACATAAAATAATTCACCCAAAGGAGGTTAAATATTTTTTAGAATGTGCAGAAAATTCAAAAAGCAGTAGAAGTGGGTTTAGGGGGTTTTTTACCACGAAGTCGCACAAAGTACTACACAAAGGTATCACAAAGAAAAAATTTGATTCTTAGGGCGACTTAGTGCTATCCTTTGTGCGACTTCGTGGTTAAAAAAAAATTCAACCTTTGATTTGTATAAATAATTTGTAATTTCGTTTCAGCAGATTATGCATACTCAGCATGAAAAAAATGATAACACCTACCTATTTAAAAAAAGACGATAAAGTCGCTATTATTGCACCGGCACGTAAAATATCCAGGAAAGAGGTTGACCCAGCCATAAAAATCCTCGAATCATGGGGCTTGTCGGTTGTTTTGGGCAAAAGTCTTTTTAAATCATTCAACCAATTTGCCGGAACAGACGAAGAACGTGCTTTCGACCTGCAAAAAGCGTTGGATGATGATTCTGTCAAAGCCATCATCTGCGCCAGGGGCGGATATGGGTCTGTCAGGATTATCGATAAGATTGACTTTTCTCACTTTGTCAGAAACCCTAAATGGATAGTAGGCTATAGCGATATTACAGCCTTGCATTCACATATTCATACTCATTTTGGCATTGAAACACTTCATGCCACCATGGCCATTCACTTCGGTGACAAAAAAATGTCGGCAGAAACATTTGAGTCACTAAGAAAAGCTCTGTTTGGAGAACCCCTTTCATATCACCTGGATACATCTCCTTTGTCAAAAAAAGGGACATCATCAGGCATTCTAATTGGAGGTAATCTCTCAGTATTATACAGCCTGACAGGAACACCATCTGATATCGTGACCAACAAAAAAATCCTGCTGCTGGAAGACCTCGACGAATACCTTTATCATGTTGACCGCATGATGGTGAATTTGAAACACAGTGGTAAACTTAGCAATCTCGCTGGGCTGATTGTAGGAGGAATGACAGAGATGAACGACAACACTATTCCTTTTGGAAAAACAGCCAACGAAATTATTGCTGAAACAGTTGCAGATTATAATTATCCGGTTTGTTATAACTTTCCCTCCGGACATTCCAACGACAACCGGGCATTGATACTGGGGCGAAATATAGAACTACACATCAGCGATACAGTGGAAGTGGTTTTTGACCAACCCTAATTGTCAAAACTCCAAACACAAATCCCAATACTAAGAGCCTGTTTAAAAATTATACCAATAACAGGGTCACATTCTCGCATAAAACAGATTAACAGAAAAAAGGATCATTTACTGATGGCCGAACATAATGAATTAGGTAAACAGGGAGAAGAGATAGCTACGAAGTACCTACGATCGAAAGGGTTTGTGGTGCTTGAAAGAAACTGGCGGTTTGGAAGGAATGAGGTAGACATCATTGCCAGCGATAACACCTTTTTAGTAATTGTGGAAGTTAAAACACGCTCTTCTGCTGCTTTTGGCGAACCGGAAATCTTCGTTACCCGGCAGAAACAAAAAATTCTGATCAGGGCTGCCAATGTTTATATCAACTGGAAAAATATAGACCTTGAAGCACGTTTCGATATTATTGCCATAACCATAACCAATACCAGGGCAAAAGTGAAGCACATCAGGGATGCATTTTATCCCACATTGTGATTTTTACTTAAAAATGTTGAATAAATGTACGATTCACCAACTGTCAATCATGAAATACCAGCATGGGGATATTTGATTTTTCAAAGATTTTTTTGGTTATGCTCGGGTTCAGCATCCTGGCAATGATATTTCG